>JAFGJI010000019.1 GCA_016929175.1 Thermoplasmatota archaeon
AGGTCCTGACCGGTCCACTCTGCTTTTATCAAGCTTATTGTCGTGGACCTGTCCCGCATTGAAATTCTCTCGTCAATTTATTAATGTTCTTGGATTTCATTGCTACAGGATGATGATACACGCCAAATAAGTTGGGATTATAATGAGTTCTTATTTGGCTGAACCTTGGGAAATGGCGTTTCGTCAATGTGATTCAATTCCCAAGGTCCTGACCGGTCAGACCCCTTCAAGCGGCCGGCCGGTTGCCATGAACTCACCGATGACCTTGTATGCAAGCTCCTGCGGATCGGCAACGATGACGTTGCCTTCGGCGGCTCTTGCGATCCTCCTCGCTGCTGAAATGTACCTCTCATCCTCCGGCTCCAGAAGGAACATCTCGAAATAGAGGTCGGGGATCCGCTTCAATGCATTGACCTCGGCCAGGGCCATGTCCATGGATGTCTGGAGGTCGCCCGCTACCGGTTTACCGGAAATGTCGATATAAGCTTCGGGGAGGCCGTCCGTTATCAGGAACAGCATGAACCTGTCCGATCGAGAGCATTCGAGGATCGCCCTGGCAAGTGCGAACCCCTCCTGATGATTGGTGAAACCGTGCGGTTCAAGGGCAATAACCTCTTTCAGGGTGACCGGTTTCGCCCGGGTGGATACGGAAATGATATCCACCTTGTTGCGGGGGTTGTCCCTCTTCACTGCCTGGGAAAGGGCAAGGACAGACCTCTTCGCTGCCTCAAGCCTCTGGTTCTCCTCCATCGAACCGCTGACATCGACCAGTATGACACAGTGGAGTTCGGATGTGGTGATCTCGCGGTGGACGATGATATCGAACGGGTCTATCGATCGGTCGCGGGGATGGTTGACCCTAGCATTGACCATGGTGCCCAGGAAGTCCATCCTCGGCTCCTCGGAGACGGTCCTCATCCTAGCTTTTTCGTAGACGCCGGCATCGGAGATCTGCTTCCCCCTTCTATCCCTCAGGACAGAGCTCCTCTGCGTGAGTTCTGCGAAGATGAATTCCGAGAACTTCTCCACCAGAGCCTCGGTTATTTCCCACTGGAGCGAGGCTTCCTCGAGGCCGTCAGGCCGTCCGGCACCCTGCACGTAACCCATATTGGCCAGGGTTCGAAGCAGTTCTTTCTTCATCCGTTCTCTGGTCATCAGTTGTGCTTTCTTCTGAACCTCGTAACCCTCCATCTCGAGCCTCTTCTCGGCCCTCATCAGTTCCTCCCTGATCCTTCTCTCCTCTTCCTTTCGCTCAGCTCGGGTTCTGAGGGCTTCGCTCCTTGACTTGTCGAGCTCATCCTTCTTTCTCGTTGCGTTCTCCTCGACCTCCTCCTCGAGGACCGATCTCGCTTTTTCCCTGTACCATTCAGGATCGAAGGACCTCCTGAGCTCTATAAGGCCGGCATCATAGCCATATCTCTCCGAGAGTCGCCGGCTCACGGCCTTCTGAAGGTGCTCGTCACCGTCGATCCTTCCATCCATTGCCTTCTTCCATCTATCGAGGTCGGCCGACAGTCCGGGGAAAGGCAGGGCGATGGCCCCCTTTTTTTTACCTGAGGCATATCTCCTGCCCTTTTCGTCACTCCCCCTCTTTCTCCTGAAGACGTCAATGATGCGTCTGATCAGTCTCAAAAAGACCGAAATGATCCTGACAAAGAACCTCTTGACCGCCCAGAACATCCTTCGAAAAGCTCCCGGTCTGACACCTTCTTCCTCTGCAACCTCCCTCCCTTCTATGAGGCCGATGAGGTCGCTTGACAGCAATTCGCCCCTTATCTGAGCGGATGAGAACCTTCGGAAGGCAGATTCGTCATCGATCGATCCATCATCCTGCTCTCCCCGTAGGACAGCACCTCTCCACATCAGTCGCTTGATCTCGCTGTCAGTAACATCCTTCCTGGTGGTGTGGAGCTGTTTGAGCTGTTCTACCGTTTGTTTTCTGATATCCTCCATCCTTCTTGCGATGGATCCGTCTGTCAGCGGTCTTGCCAGGTACTCGTCGATCCCGTGCAGCCCTTTTTGCGCCAATATCTTGACCAATTCCCTTTTCTCGGAAGCGGTCAATTTGAAGGGGGCGTACACCCCCTTTTCGCAGTCTGGAAGGACCACACGGTCGCCCCTGATGTGGGGGTACGGGATATCCATGTCCCTGGACAATCTGCAATACCTCCGGTCCTATTCCTTGCAGCCAAAGTCCTTCATTGAATTCATTATACCGGCTGTGATCGAGAACATCTCCTCTTCGCTCACGGGCCCCCTGAACCTCTCCATTCTCTTGATGAATTCCCGGAGGAGGTCACCGTCCCCGCCTTTTTGGACCGATCCCTGTTCAAGGGATCGTGCAAGCTTCTCCGCCCTTTGGACACTGGAGCCCAGTTTCCTTCTGAAGAAGGTGCACCAGTACAACCTGAATGCCCGCTCAATGGCAAGCTCGAGATTACCTGAAAGGAACTCTCTCAGGATCTCCTCGTTCCTCAGGAACGAGTCTCCACCGCGGGCCCGGATCCGTCCATACAGGGCGTCCCTGACCCCCTTTTTGAAGTTTTCAAGTGAAACGGTCTTCGCATCGTCGATCTCCGCATAGGCCATGGATCTCCATACCGTGTCCAGTATGGTCCTGTTCGAGCCGACCTCGGATAGTTCGGGGATGTCCACAGAAAGGTCCCTCCAGGCTTCCACCACAAATACCGCGGCATGAATGTAGATCTCAGGGAAGAAAACGTCCCTGTATTCCCTCTCCCGGGATACTTCCAGTATGGAGCGGTTCTTCATATGGTCGCCGATGTAATCCACATAGATGTTCGACAGTCTGTCGTTGAGAGGTTCGTTGATGGCATCGAGGTCCCTGAGATTTGAGGTGGTGACGGCAACGAAACTTGCTGGAAAGGTCTCCCTGGATTTGGCGGGGGACACGATGCCTTCCTGCAAAGCCTGCAGAAGCACGTTCTGCGTGCCGAGCGGAAGCTTTCCAACCTCATCGACCAGCAGCAGCCCCCTGTTGGATTGCAGGAGTTTCCCAGGCTCCAGGACAAGAGGGCTAGTGGGGTCCCCCACTTCCTCGAGCCGGTGAAGGTTGTATACGCCCGTGAGATTGTCCGGAAAGACCTCTGAAGAGCCCTGGACCCGGGCCAGTCCGAAGCCTTCCCTCAGCCTGATCACCGATACCGGCACCTTTCTCGCATCCACATCGACCGGATCGAAATCCTTTCCGGGTGTCCCGAACCTTGCCTCGCATGAGGGGCAGCATTTTACGCGTTTCCAGTGCCGGGGGTCCACCACGGACATGGGATCGTCCTGCACGGGACATCCGGTTATGGTGTAAACCTCCTTCGGGAACAGGCCCCATAATTCCTTTGCCAGGCTTGTCTTTCCTGTTCCCGAGGGGCCGAACAGTAGGATATGTGACCCTCCCAGCAAGGCCGCCACAAGGCTTTCGAGCACCTCCGGATCGACTATCGTACGCGGGAAGAGGAGAGCCATGGACTCCTCCCTCGAAAGACCCTTGGCCCGGTATTCCTTCATCCTGTGGATGATCTCCTCCGCAAGGGATTCCCTTGCGGTCCTGGGTACGTATCCAGATTCCCTGAGCTCCATAGCATTTCTGAAATCCGCGAGATCCATTTTCCCGTCTCCTTTTCCGTGAGAACAACGCTGAGAACGTGGTTCGTATAAGGACAATCATTATAATAATTTGGTCAATGTCGGGATACGGCCTGTCAAGTCGGCGGAGGGTTCTCCGATGAATGATGCTATTCCTTCCCTGCTGGTTACACGAATACTTCCCGAGGAGGGCATGGCCCTGTTGAAAAGGTTTGCCTGTCTCGATGTATGGGGGGAGGACCGCCCCATGCCGAGGAATGAACTCCTGGAGCGGATACACGACAAGGACGGCCTCCTCTGCTTGCTGGGCGATCGCATCGACAGTGAGGTCATGGACAATGCTCCACGTCTGCGTGTTATCGGCAACTATGCAGTGGGGGTGGACAATATCGATGTCGATCATGCCACCTCTCGAGGCATTCTGGTCGTCAACACTCCCGGGGTTCTTACGGATGCCACTGCAGATCTCGCCTTCGGGCTCATATTGGCCGTGGCCAGGAGATTGGCGGAAGGTGATCGGTTCATACGGGAAGGCCGGTTCGTTTCCTGGAGCCCGACGTTGATGCTCGGGAAGCAGGTCCACGGAGCCACCCTTGGTGTTGTGGGGGCCGGGAAGATCGGCGAGGCGGTGCTGAGGAGGGGGAGATGTTTCGGCATGAGGCTTCTTTACAATTCCCGGTCCAGGAAACGGCACTTGGAAGAGGGGATCGGAGCCCATTACCGGGAGCTGGATGAACTCCTGGGAGAGTCGGATTTCGTCTCCCTGAACTGTCCGTTGACAGACAGCACCCGTCATCTTATCGGAGAGAGGGAGCTTTCACTGATGAAGAGCGATGCGGTGCTCGTGAACACCTCACGGGGCCCTGTGGTAGATGAAAAAGCATTAAGCCGGGCTCTCTCGGGCCGTGTCATCGGGGGGGCAGGTCTGGATGTCTACGAGGAGGAGCCAAAGGTATATCCGCCATTGATGGAGCTCGATAATGTGATACTGGTCCCGCATATAGGATCGGCCACAACATTGACAAGGGGCAGGATGGCCTCCATGGTGGCCGGGGGGATCCGCTCGATATTTGAGGGAAATATGCCCGATAATTTGGTGAATCCGGAGGCATTCCATCCTTGAAGGGGGTGTTATGATTGTCTGACACTGAGGACCTCATTTCAAGTTTCGAGGTGAGGGATCCCGACCTCGCGGGAAGGTTGGGAACATATACGATCAAGGGAAAGAAGGTGGAGACCCCTGAGCTCATGCCGGTCGTGAACCCCAACCGCATGGTCCGGGGAGCCGGGGTCCCGCCTTCTGAACTCCTCGAGAACTTCGGGTTCCGGATGATCATCACCAATTCCTACATCATCAGAAGGTCGGAGGACATCAATGCTGAGGTTCTGAGAAAGGGGATCCATGGATACTTGGATTATGAAGGGGTGGTCATGACCGATTCGGGCACCTTCCAGTCATATATCTATGGTGGCAGGACCGGAGGCGAGGTCGATGTTGATCCGTTGGAGATCGTTCGTTACCAGAACGCAATAGGTTCGGATGTGGGGACGATCCTGGACAGGTTCACCGTTCCCGACCGTGACCATGAGGCTGCAGCAGAGGACCTTCGAATAACGCTGGATCGGGCCAGGTCTTCCATGGAAGTGAACCATAATATGGAGCTGGCCGTCCCCATCCAGGGCGGGAGGCATACGGACCTCCGCACCTCTTCCGGGAAAGGTGTCCGCGACCTGGGGGTAGGTTATGCCCCCATCGGAGGTGTGGTCCCTCTCATGGAGAACTATGAATATTCACTTCTGGTGGATATAATAGTCTCCTCCAAGAGAGGACTGGGGCCATCTATACCAGCCCATTTGTTCGGGGCAGGCCACCCGATGCTTCTGCCTCTGGCCGTCGCTCTCGGATGCGACCTCTTCGATTCCGCCTCCTATGCCAAGTTCGCACATGATGACAGGTACATGACAAGGTTCAGGACCCTGCGCATCGGGGAGATGCTAAATCTGCCCTGTTCCTGTCCCGTATGCGCCACAAGGGGCCCGGAGGACATTCTTGATATGGAAAAGGATGACAGGGCAGGCCTTCTTTCGAGGCACAATCTTTGGGTCCTCAGGGAGGTTCTCGATGAAGTGAGGGCCGCCGTGAAGGAAGGGACCCTGTGGGAGATCGTGGAGAGGTCGGCAATGGCCAATCCAAGCATGTATTCCGCGGTCAGGAGGATGAGGGAACACACGGGATATCTCGAGGAGAACGCCCCGAGGACCTTGAGGAGGTTCATGTCATCATCTGGCCTGTCCCTCGCTCGACCGGAGTTCCTCAGGCTCCGGGAGCGCCTATCGGCATTCGAGCCGCCCGAGAGCATGAAGAAAGCTCTGGTCCTGACCGACTGGACGGTCTCTCGTTCCTACAGGGCGGACAGGGCGATGTGGAAAGAACATCCGGAAGGTATACAGCCGGTCATCAAGACCCCTTTGGGAGCCGTCCCTTTCGATATCACTGACATGTATCCGATATCACAGTCGATATTCCCCCCTCCGGGCAGCCTGGATGCAGAGCTTGAATCCTACATGGATTCCCTTTACCAGCCCCTTATTCGAAGGTATGATGATGTGATCGAGTGGGACGGTAGAGGCGACCCTCCGGTTGCACCCGGAATGAATAACTACCGGGACCTGGACATGAGGAGAGCAAGGTCCATTCTCAGGATGCAGTTTGGGAAATTTGGCGAAAAATGGGCGGATGAGGTGCTCTTCAAGGATGGCGGATCGATATCGATATTGACCTCCAGGAGGACCGGGAAGATAAGGAACATAATGGAGACAGGTCCCGACGGAAGGAAGGACCATCTGCTCTCGATGAGGGCCGAGGATGGACATTTCAACCTCAGATGGTTGGCGGCGGTCAGGCTCCACGAGGCATCCAGTCCTCCCCTTCTCAGGGTCGAGGTGGAGGAAGGTACCGGAGAATTCAACGCAAAGGGTTTCAATGTCTTCTGCAAGTTCGTGATCGATGCGGACAAGAGTATAAGAGCAGGGGACGACGTTCTTGTGATCGGAAGGAACGACGAGCTGTATGCCGTGGGAAGGGCCAATGTCTCCTCGGGAACGATGGTCAATGGCAGGTCCGGTATCGCGGTGAAGGTAAGGGATGGTGCGGTGAAACGGGCGGGATAGGTTGAAAGAATGGATACAATCAATTCAAATAGATGTAAATTGAATGTGGTGTGATAGGATGACCGAAGAATGCCAGGATATTTTGTTCGATACATCCGGGCCCATTTCGAGGGGCAAGGATTTCGGATCGAGGAAGCTGGAGCTGATATCCCTCATCGAGGGAAGGCGTGAAGGGGCCGATAATGACACTTCTTCAGCGACACTTGTTCGGACACCGACAACAACGGTTGTGATAGATACGGGTTCAGCAGGTGCCAGGGAGGAGTTGATGGCATCGATAGCAGGGATAGACCTGAACGTGGAGAAGGTCAACGTCATGGTCGCGACGAGGATAGACCCGCTGTTCAACGGGAACGATGATATCTTCGTCAATGCCCTTCAGCACCTGAGGAAGGATGAATGGAGCCTCGTACCACCGGGCCCCAGAAGAAAGATAGCGATCAAGGACAGGTTCCATTGGATCGACAGATACCTCAGATTGGAAGTGGTAAATGACCCTGCTCCCGGAAATCTCGTTCTCATTCTTCATATACCCTGCAGGGAGGAGCTTCTTTCCCGGTCGGCCATAAAATATGCTGGCATGACCATTGGAATATCTGGACCTTGTATATCATCTGAAAATGACCCGGAGGTCGCGGAGACACTGAAGACCATCCGGAAAAAGAGGAAGACCGGAGCTAAAAGGAAGGTCCAGCATTTAAGGGGCCGATGCGAGCTGCTGGAATACTGTGATTATATCGTTCCGGCTTTCGGTCCCATGTTCAAGGTCATACCGTGAACGGAGGAGGATCCATGATGGACCCCACACAAGATGTAGATGCGGTCGCCAGGTCGATCAGGGACATGTCCATCAGAGGTGCTGGCATGATCGCAAGGTCGGCATCCAGTGCGATCTCTGCATATGCGGGTTCGTGGCAGGGGACGAATGAAAGAGAATTCCTGGATGAACTTCAAAGGATCGCAAGAATGCTCTATTCGACCCGACCGACCGCCGTTTCCCTCAGGAACGGTATACTGATGACGTTAAGAGGGGTCGAATCGGAGAAGGATGTACCCTCGATGAGGGAACGGATAGCCCGTCAGTCGAAGGAGTTCACTGAAAGTGCCGAGATGGCAAGGGAAGGTATCGCAGAGATCGGGAGCAAGAGGATCCCGAAAGGCTCCGCCGTCCTCACCCACTGCAACTCGATGGCAGCCCTGAACACGATCAAGAAAGCTTTTGAGGATGGAAGGGTCGAGATGGTATTCTCTACCGAATCAAGGCCTTGGAGGCAGGGACATGTAACGGCAAGGTGGCTACTTGATAACGGGATCCCGGTGACCATGATAGTGGATTCTGCTGTCCGTCATTTCATGCGCGATATTGATATCGTCGTGGTCGGGGCGGACACCATCTCTGCGAACGGAGCGGTCATCAACAAGATCGGCACTTCCCAGATCGCCCTGGCCGCCCATGAGTCAAGGGTGCCTTTCATCGTCTGTGCCGAGACCTTCAAGTTCTCCCGCGAAACGCTTCTCGGCTCCCTTGTGGAGATAGAGGACAGGGGTCCGGTGGAGGTTGCGGACCCCATGAAGCCATCCGACTTCAAGGGGGCCCGGATACTCAATCCGGTGTTCGATGCAACCCCGCCGGAATACATCGATGCAATTGTCACCGAGATCGGGATAGTCTCACCTTACATGGCCACCGAGGTGATCAGGGAGATGTTCGAGATGGAAGGGCCCGTGACCCTGGAGAAACGGAGATCGCGGATCAACTGGTTATGATGAGCCCGAGGGAGGAATGTTTCATGAAGACCGATAAGGACCTGGATGCCGCCGGAACGCCCACAAATTTCAAGGTGAGGGGGTTCGACCTGGAGGCCGGAGAATATACCGTGATATTGAACAGACAAGATGCACTGACGCTTGGACTAAGGTCACTTGACCGCGTCAGGGTCTCAAGAGGGGAGGTAAATCTGATCGCCATCGTCGAGCTCACGGATTCGGTCGTCGAGGGCGGCGAGATAGGTATATTGAAGGGTGGAAGAACAATTCTGGGAGTATCGGATAAGGACGAGATCAGGCTGGTCCCCGTCACCAGACCCCGATCCATAGAGATAATCAAGAAGAGACTGGACAATATCGTGCTCACCACAGAGGAGATCAACATTCTGACAGAGGAGATAACCAACCACAGACTGTCCGATGTGGAGCTGTCCGCATTCGTCACATCCACCTACATGCATCCGCTGACCAGCAGGGAGGTCAAGGACCTGACCATTGCAATGGTCGAGAACGGGGAGATCATAGACCTCGAGGTCGAGCCCATATTCGATTTCCACTCGGTGGGGGGAGTCCCGGGGAACAAGGTGACGCTTCTGGTCGTCCCGATTGTGGCAGCAGCAGGACTTTACATTCCAAAGACCTGTTCGAGAGCCATCTCCTCGGCGGGTGGAACCGCTGACATACTGGAAACCGTCGCGAACGTCACCATTCCCGGATGGAAGATCAAGGAGATAACCGAGAGCGTGGGGGGGACGATCGCATGGGGGGGCGGTGTGAACATCGCACCTGCTGATGACATAATAATTAGGGTGGAATATCCTCTTTCCATCGATCCCTACTCGCAGGTGATCGCATCCGTTCTTGCGAAGAAGAAGGCGGTGGGAGCGGACCATCTTCTTATGGATATCCCCACCGGACCACACACCAAGGTGAAGACCCTGGAGCTTGCCAGAAGTTATGCCAGGGATTTCATGGACATAGGAGAGCAGATAGGGATACATGTTCAGTGTGCCATCACGTTCGGCGGACAGCCTGTCGGCAGGAACATTGGACCCGCCCTCGAATGCAGGGAAGCGATCCAGATACTTGAAGGGAACCCACCATCATCATCGGCAGTCGAGAAAGCTACCTCCCTTGCGGGCATCCTCCTTGAAATGAGCGGTTATTCGGGGGACGGGAAGGAGAAGGCCGACGAACTCCTGAGAGATGGATCGGCACTCAAGAAGTTCCGGGAGATCATCGAGGCACAGGGGACCGAGTTCACCGATATCTCTTCGGAGGATGTACCCATGGGCAAGTACACTGCCGAGGTCCTCTCCACCAGGAGAGGATACGTGTCCTCGATCAACAACAAGACCATGGTGAGGATAGCGAGGGCTGCGGGATGTCCTCATGATAAGCTTGGAGGGATCGTCCTCGAGAAAAAGAACGGCCATCAGGTCGACAAGGGAGATGTATTGTTCCGGATATTCTCCAGCAACGAAAAGAAATTGAAGCTTGCCGTGGCGACGGCCCAGAAGTTATCTCCGTTCCAGATCGAGGGAATGGTGATAGAGATGGTCCCGGGTGAAAAGGTGATACACACGATCCAATGAACATGGGAAAGGATATTGGCATATGTTGATGATAAAGGGTGAAGACCCAGGGAGGATGACCATTGGTACACAAGACCTCGGTGGCGGTGAAACAACCTATACTGTCCTTGAGGAGGAAGCCGGGCAGGTTCAAGCAGGTCCAGAAGAAGTTGAGGAAGGATCGTGAGGGGAAACTGCCGGTATCCTGGTACGGTGTCGGGGACATATTAACGAAGGAGAATTGGAAGACGCTGATCGATAGATACAATCCAAAGGAATTGATGGAGACCCTTGATAAAGTGGAGGAAAAGGCAAGGCTTCAGGAAGCAGGGGTTCCGATACCGGAGACGTTCATGATACTCGAGACCGAGGAGGACCTCGGGCGGTTCTTGAAGTGGATGAAAGGATCGGACGGTCGTTTCGTTGTGAAGCCGACGAAGGGGCATGGTGGCTCCGGTGTCCTGGTGGTTCAAGGCAAGGCCGCCAAAAGATATATCCTGACATCAGGCAAGGGAGTGGAAGAGGATCACATCATTCGCCATGCCAGGCGGATCCTGGAAGGGGTCTATACCAGAGATGAACCGGACAGAGCACTCGTCGAGGAGAAACTGGTCATCAGCAGGAAGCTCCGGGAGCTTCAAACCACCGGCCTTCTGGATATCCGGGTGGTGGCCTTCAAAGGCTTCCCCATAATGGCCATGACCAGGCTTCCCACGAAGGTCTCGGGAGGAAGGGCAAATATCCACCAGGGTGCCATAGGTGCGGGTATATCCATATCGGAGGGAAGGGTGATATCCGCTACATTTCTCAGGAGGAACATCAAGAGGCATCCGAGTTCGGGCAGGGCGCTTGTCGGCTTCAGGTTCAATATGTGGGAGGATATCCTGGAAAAGGCCTCTGAAGCGGCCAGCTGCATGGGTATGGGGTTCGTCGGGGTAGACCTCACCCTTGCAGAGGGGAAGGGCGTGGTCGTCATCGAGGTAAACAAACGTCCAGGCCTCGAGATCCAGAATGCCAACGGTGCGGGGATGAAAAGAAGAATAAGGTGGGTCGAGAAGTATCTGAGAAAGAACGGGATAGACCCCACTAAGGTCGGTCCCGGACTGAAATCCGAGCTTTCCCGTAACTGGGATGCGGCAGGTTGGAGGAAGAGGCGGGTCTCAGGGGAGGAGCTTGAGGAATGATCACTGGATATCTTCATGCTCGATAGGTACGACCAGCTTGATCAGGGATCCCCCCTTTAGATGAAGCACGTAGCCGTATCTGTTCAGTCGTTCCAGGGATTCGTCCACCCTATGTGTGCCGATACCGGGCATGATCGCATCGCGAGGTATCTCATCCGTTCCCTGTTCCTCGGACATTGTTCGGAGTTGTATGAATATCTCCTTGTCAAGCGGTCTCAGTTTATCCCTCCAGGGTTCGGACCTCCTCGAACGAAGATAATCCTCTTCCTTCAATTTGAGCCTCATGTTCTCAAAACCGTAACCAAGTATCCTCCTTATGATGTCAATGGCTTCGGAGGGATCGGTCCTGGATGCCCTGTAAGCTCTCCCGTCGAACCTTCTTCCTATGAACAGGCGGGAGAGGGCAAGACCGATCCTTGGTCCCGCGGTCCTGTCTATCTCGCCCACTGTGCGGATGTCCCAGAACTCTTCCCTGCTGAGCTTGACCATTATTTCCCTGTAGATCTCCTCCTGCAGCTTTTCCGGCGGCGGGGGAAGATAAAGCCCGGACAGCTGGTAATCAAGAACATCGAGGTCGATCTCCGGTTCCAGCCCCCGGAACTCGGCGTTCCGGACAACGAAAGGCAGTTGTATCGGGATCCTCCTCTCTACCATGGATTCGTATATTCTGTCCGGTACGAGTGAATAGCAGTTCTCGCTGACCCTTCCACTCTGGACGAGCCTGATGTCGTTCAGGCTCTCTATCTTTGAATATTTATACTGAGAGGCCCCCCCCGTTCTGAATTCCACGGGAAGCTGGGAAAGTATGGTATTTGCCAGATCACGATTGGATCCCTTTAGGAGGCCCCGTTCCCTCTGGATGCCCTCGGAACCCAGGCCGCCCCTTCCCATTATCGATCTCGGGGAGGATAGCATCAGAAGGGCGATGATGTGGTCGAGATGGTCCTCCTCGGGGTCCTTCCACGGGCGTGATACACGATGGAGGAACTCATCGGCCGGAAGGACAGGAGGCGGAAGGGGGACCCTTTCCTCCTTTACCGCACCAACCTCGGCATGAAGGATGGTATCTCCCACCAACCCCGAATGGTCTGTCTGCAGATCAAGGCGGATGTCGCGATAGGTTCTGTCCACCTCGACTCGGACGAAGCAGCCCTCGGTCAGGGAAATGGACCCGTCCTCGGGAAGTATGTAGATCCGCCCGGAATCTATGTTGGTGAACTTCGATTTGAGAAGCCGGAACGTCCTCGCTCCCAGATGGGAGACGAAGCCCGTATCCTTCAGATCAGGGTTGAAGATCAATGCTCTCTCGAACTGACAGAATTCGGACCCGTTCACCCTGTCGGACAACCTCAGGCCTTTCATCACAGGAGGAATGCAGGACGAGGTAAGAAGGTTTGTGCTGTACACGACCGGTCACTGACCGTCATTCTCTGACCTTCGGATAAGACCTTTCCTCTCTCTTCTCTTCTTCTTGACGTACTCCTTGAAACTGAGCTCGAGGTCACGGGTCTTGCCTTCCCTGTGGAACCTGAGCGCCGAGAGTCTTCTAAGGTCCGTGTAGGAATCCATGTCAAGCGCGATCTCTGGATTGACTGAACACAACCTTATCTCGATCCCCGTCCTGGATAGGAAGGTCCTCTCGGCCTCTGTAAGGGAGAGCCTCCATTTCGCAGCTCTGTAGAGAGGACGCGCCCAGTTCATGGCCATATAGGGGAGTGAGAGCGGATTGGCGAACATCTTCCTGACAGAATAGAACCTGTTCACGAAACCACTGTCCACAGAACCGGTCTTGTACAGGAAGAGGTTCCCGATCATCATGTTCACCCGGTTGTTATCTTGACCGAACAATCCGATGTCATCAACGAGGGGAAATCCGAACTTATTGAAATTCCCCTTTTTTGGCCTGTTCGGGCCTACCTTTCCCATCCGATCCAGCCCATGCCCGGATATGAATGCCCCCATTTCCTGTCTTGAACCCATTCCGAAGAATATATCGGGGTCACCACCTCTCTTCTTTGCAGAACCTAGGAAATCGGAGATCGAAGCGGGGGATATCATGGGCACATCCCCGCCAACAACGAGGAAGTAGTCACCATCATAGCCTTTCCTTGTCAGCTCCTCTTTCCCTTTCAGTATATTCTCACCAAGGGATCTCCCTTGCTCTATCACGGTGACATCAACTATACCTCTTTCCCCGATCTCCTTTTCAAGCTGGTCCCGGGGGCCTACCACAACGATCATTCCCTTATCAAGCCGGTCCGATGCCAGAAGGGCCTTCACCACCATGTAGATGGCCGATCGACCATCCTTTGACAGGTATTCGAGCAGGTCCTTCTTCTTCCTGCGGTATATGCGGTCCCCGGTCTTTCCCGCAAAATATAGGACCCTCTTGAAGAAGTTCAGGTTCTTTGATGATATGAGGTCCGGATGGAGAAGAAGCAGGGATTTGTTCTCTCCAACTATGTAATCGTCCCGGTTGATCTTGGAAGCCAGCCTGGATTCGAGCTCATCCCTGGTTGCGACCCACAGGGTCGGGTCCAAAATTCTCAGGAAGAAGCCTCTTCTCTTCCTCCGCCTGTACATTTTCTTTACCCTGGTGTTGCCAGCAAGGACGACCACTCCAAGTTTTTGGAACCTTGCACTTTTCCCAGTGCTACTCCATTTTCCCACCAGACCTTAATTGAATTTGATTATATAATAAAGGGGGATATGGCGAGGGGAAAGGGCGGAAGAAAATGCTCCTGTGACCTCAAATGACCGTTAATTATTTGTTGAACCTTTGAGGTTCCATTATCAAAGAGGTTCCATGATGCATGGCAGGTTCGGCTCATATCTCATCATGATCTTCCTGACGGTAGGACCGATGTTTTGTCCGATGCTCTTCCCCGATGCGCCCACGGTTGCGGTCCCTGCAATGGGGAACCCATCTTCGGAAACCGAAGGACATCTGAAAGACCCCCCCCCTGTCAGGAGCTCGCTTTCCCCTGCTCCCAGGATCGAAGAACTGGAATATGCAGCGATAGGCCCCTCAATTTTCGAAGAGGAGCTGAAACCTCTTATAGAGTGGAAGACGCAGAAAGGGGTTAAGGCGGCGTTCTTCTCCATCGAGGATATAAACGCAAGCTATGGAGAGAAAGAAAAGGATAGACCGGAAACTATCAGGGACTTCCTCGTTGCCCTCAAGGACAGGAACCAGGGGCTCCAATGGGTCCTGCTTGCCGGGGATGGCGAGCACATCCCGCCCAGGAACGTCTTCGTGAACGGGTCTTTCGATGATGGGGGAGGCGACCCCGACAATTACGTTCCAACGGATTACTATTATGCTGGCCTTGACCGGGAGAGAGATGGGAACTGGGACATAAATGACAACGGCGTTTACGGCGAGGATTACCTCGAGGACGACAAGAAGTTCGAGGAGAAGGACTTAACCGCCGATGTATACGTCGGCCGTCTCCCTGCATCAACAAAGGAGGAGGTCCGGACCATGGTGCAAAGGCAGATATCGTACGAGAGGGACCCTCCACCAGGGTCCTGGACGAGATCGATGCTGCTCTCGGGGTCCCTGATGGACGTCCCGAACGATCCTCTCCAGTATGATGCTTACAAGGATAACGCTTACGAACTCGTTCTGAAGGTCGAGGGGGACCTTCCTTCCACCGTCACCCCGTTCCATCTGGTTGACTACCCCCAGTTGGAGTACGGTGGATACAACGTGATGTTCGACACCCTCAACCGCTCATCCTTCGGATCTTATTACGAGGCCGGTTTTTCCACGGTTCTTATAGCATGCCACGGAGATCCCTTTAATGGGAATTGCACCAATTATAGAGGGGAGGGAGGAGGACGATGGAGCTACGAAAGGGATTATGAGGAGCATTTTACTTACGACATGGCCGGGACCATTAAAAATGGGGAGAGGCTGCCGCTCGTGTATATCTCAAGCTGTGCATCGACCGATTTCAACGAGATCGACGATACCAATATGGAGAGACTGCTTCTGAACAAAGATGGGGGCGCGATCTCTCTTATAGGGGCCACCGTCGATACATACCGGGGTGAGTTCAGACCTGATCCCTCGGATCCCAACTCGACGTTTTCGTTCGGGAACTGGTGGCTTGCCGAGGAATACTTCAGGCTTTTATACGGCAATGTCCCGAGACCGGGAGAAGCCTTGTACAAGCAGAAATGGAACTACCAGCTCCACCTGGAATACGACCTCGGGCGGACCGTGGACATCGAGCAATACTCGAAGATATTCGACATAGAAAGCCTTGCATACAACCTTCTTGGAGATCCCGAAGGACCTATCTGGCTCAATACCCCCACGGAGCTGAAAGTATCACTCCCCGAAAGCTACGATCACGAGAAGGGTTTCGACGTTACCGTCGTGGACCGCCTCAGCGGTAAACCGGTCTCCGGGGGCGAGGTCACCGTAACCTCTCCTTCCGACCCTGATGTTTACCTGTCCATGAAGACCCCCGTGAACGGAACGGTGCATCTGCGTCCCGACCTTACAAAGCTGGGTTGCCTGCAGGTGGTTGCAACGAAGGAGGGATACCTTCCCGAGATATCTTGCATCGAGGCCGCCTCAGTATGGGATCTGGAGATCGATCAAAATATCCTGCTGGTTCCCGACCCACCTTTGTACGATGAGCCCTTCAAAGCAATTTTTACGATAAGGAACAACGGTCAAAAGAACATCGATCACGTGTTTCTCTACTGGACCTGGTATGAGGCTTCCGGAAAGGAACCCATGTACTCCAATTACGAGAACCTGCCTCCGGGGAATCTGACCGTGGATGTGGACATTGACTGGTATATGGGCGATGACCTGATGCTTCGGGCATGGGTGGAGATGTTCCCTCGAAAGCTGGAGTTGGACAGCGGGAACAACTTTGCAAGCAGGGAACTGAAATTGAACCATCCACTTGAGATGGACCTGATGGATCGCATAGAGCTCGAAGAGGACCAGACGTTCACGGAAAGGAACAAGGGAAAGAGATTGGACCTGATACTGATGAACAGGATCGTTGACACAGACGGCCCTTCTCCGATCGAAGTGTGGGGCCAGGTTGAGTATGGCAACATCACTCTTGAGCAGGACCCCGAGGATATGTCCTTCGAGATAGTTCCAGCCATTGACTGGTCGGGCCAGGCTGCTGTCCGCTTCTTCGCCACCGACGGATCCGTGACCAGAAGCGATCTGGTAATTGTGGATGTGACGGGAGTCCCGGACCCTCCGCGTTTCTCCCAGACGCCCAGGATAATGGAGGTAAGGGAGGACCATCCGGTCAACTTCACGATGACCCTTTTCGATGTGGACTCGACCGAGATCTCATTGAACACTTCATGCAGCTGGATCTCCATCGAGAAGCTTTTCGGAGGCCATTACAGCATATTCAACATCACGGTTCATCCCTCCGATCAATTCCTTGGTGCCAATCTGGTCACTTTCACTGCCACCGACGGAGACACCCCTGATGTGGAGCTGACGTTGACCATAAACGTGACCCAGACCAATGATCCGCCAACGGTGCTGTCTCCTCCAAGGATCAATGCAACACGGGGCAGGGATCTATACATAGACCTTCATGTGGAGGACCCCGATGGGGACCTGGAATTCAAGGTCCAGGTAGATTGGACCTACGGAAATTTCGAGTTTGCCTATGTCAATTTCACACTGGTAATACCGGAGGACGCCGAGATAGGAGAGCACACGATAACCATTACGGTCGACGATGGCAATGGTGAGAACGGCATCACCGAATTCCAGCTGATCGTGAACATCAGGGAGAGACCCACCAAAGATTACAGTCTGGTCCTTATCATAATGATCATGGTCATATTCCTGTCACTGATCATATACGGTGCTTTCCTGCGGATCCAGGAAAGAAAGCAGAAGAGGCTCCTCGATTCTGTCGGGACATCGTCCCCCCTGGAAGCAAGGCATCTCTCCGAGGATGATTTCAAGGAAGGACCCGGAAGTAAGAGAGTTTCGGAAGGA
>JAFGJI010000205.1 GCA_016929175.1 Thermoplasmatota archaeon
CCTGACAGTTATGGAACTTCCTTTAATAATAACAAGTGATTCCGAACGAAAAACAGGCCTACTTTGAGGGTTTTGACCCCCGTGAGGCATCATCGATCTTGGTGGACCGGATGAAAGCGCTTGAGATCTACGGCAGGGCCATAAACAGGGCACCATGGGCATTCGTCATCGGGATACTGGTCATCACGGGGATTTTGGGGTTTTTCATACAGAACTTCGAGATGGGGTCCGATGAAGAAGCGTTCGCCTTGAATGATGAGGTCTCACAGGCAGACAGGAGGGTGAGGGAAGAGTACGGGAGCCAGTCAGGACAGCTCACCGTACTGTTCAGGTCTGATGAGAATGTTCTCAACCCCGGACCTCTCAATGCCATGCTTGACCTCGAGGAAGCAGTAAAAAGGTCGGATGTTCAGGATATGATCATCCCGTCCCCGAACGATCCTGACGGTATCCTGTCACCTGCGGAGATCGTCATCCAATCCATTTACTACAATATCTCTCTCAAGACATCGAGAATGTTCATTGGGGATACAGATGACAATACCAGCATATCATCATGCCTTGATAACGAGAAGCTGATGAACACCTTCATTGCAAAGGGTTACTCCCTCACAATGGAGGAGAAGAGGGCGGTCGTTAACGGCGGTGTCATTCTTGTTGAGATCGAATGCCTTCCATCTCCCCTTGAACTGGTTTTCCCGGTCTATGACCCGTCACAGCTTCCCGGATATACGAGGGATGCCCCCATGGCAAAAGGCCTGGAGTTCCTTCTTTCCAGGGATTACAGGACCGGCTCCTCTACTGCAGGATCGGCACTCTTCATACTGGTGACGGAACCGGACCTTGACCCCGATAAGGCCCTTGAGGTGGAGGAGAAACTGCAGTCTCTGGCCGACACCGTAGAGGAAGATCATGAGGACCTGAGAATGCTGGCTATTGGTGACGAGATCGTCAGCAAGGCGATAAACGAGGCATCAGGCTCCTCCATGATGGTCCTTGGGACCATGGCCCTTGTTGCCATAATTCTCGTTCTGGTATTCGTTTTCCGTTCTGCATTCGAGATAGTGGTCAACGTAGCGGCTCTCTTCATGGCCATCATCTGGGTATTTGGTGTGGGTGGTATCCTGGGTTTCGAGAACAATCCCTCGATCACGACCGTTCCTGTCCTAGTGATCGGTCTGGGGATCGATTACGGCATACACATGACCCTGAGGTACAGGGAGGAGTTGAGGAAGGGGAAGAATGTCCTGGAGGCCTCAACGGCAGCCGAAGCCAGTGTGGGTTTCGCCATTTTACTCGCCACCGTAACAACGCTTGTGGGATTCCTCAGCAATGTCTCGGCTGGTTCGGAAGGGATCAGGGTATTCGGCATACTGAATGCCACGGGAATATTCAGCGCATTCGTGATAATGATCACGTTCGTTCCTGCCGCCAGGGTGCTTCGGGACCGGAGGAGGGAGCGGTTGGGTAGGCCCCTTCTCAGGGAGAGGAAGACGCGAAAAGACAACCCCTGGGGCTGGACGAGAAAACGGGCTTCTTCGCTTGGTATGGCGGAGGATGCTGCGCCCGTTCCATCCGGCATCGGGGGGATCAACAAGGTCCTCTCCTACGGTACCAAACTTGCGGTGAGGCCGATATGGGTCATACTTGCCGTGATATTTCTCACCGGGATCGGCATTTATGGTGCGGTCCAGCTCGAGCCGACGTTCGATTTCAGGGATTTCCTTCCGGATGGAGTGGAGGTATCGGAGGCCTCGAAATCCATAGTCTCGGATTTCGATTTCAGCTCCGAGGAAGGTTATGTCCTTGTGGAGGGAGATGTTTCGAGCCCGGATGTGTTCAGAGCTATGGATGACGTGAAGAGAAACGCCATGGAAGGGAAGACCATTGTGAGCTCCGAACCTATCTCTTCTCCCATGGAAATGGCAAGAGACCTGTCCAGCCCGGCATCACCCTCGTTCCAATCCGATTTCAACACGCTATGGCACTCCAATATCGATCGTGACTTCGATGATATGGTCGATCCTGACATCGGCTGGCAGAATGTGACAGCGGTCTATGATGCATTGTTCCTGCTCGATCCGGAGCGGGCTTCGCGTGTCCTCAGAAAGGATACCAATGACAATTATGTTGGTCTGGTTATAAGGATCCCGGTCAACACCAGGGCGGGTGAGCTTGCTGACGAGGTGGTGGAGGACATGATCCATGCGTCACAACCGATGGAAGAGCTCGATGGTGGAGAGCTGGACAGGGTGACAGCTACCGGAAACCCCCTGGTCCAGAAGGTCATACTCGACGATATTAGCTCCAGTCAGGCAAGATCGGTTATCATCACATTTGCGGTCTCCCTGGTGATATTGACAGTGGTCTTCATGCTGACAAAGAGGGCGCTCTTTCTCGGTCTCGTGACGCTGCTCCCTCTCATAATGGTCATAGCCTGGACACTCGGGGGGATGTATTTCTTCGATATCCCCCTCAACGTCGTGACGGTGACAATTTCCGCGATAACGGTTGGACTGGGGATCGATTACGGGGTGCATATCTCCTCCCGGTTCATGGAGGACCTGGATAGGATCAAGGACGGGATATGCGCTTTGACGGTTGCGGTCTCCCATACGGGCAGCGCACTTTTCGGCTCGGCATTGACCACCGTTATCGGTTTCGCCATTCTGTCCTTTGCGATCATACCCCCCCTCGCCCAGTTCGGACAGGTAACTGCCCTGTCGGTCATGTTCGCATTCCTGGCATCCGTCTTCGTCCTGCCCACGTTCCTTCTATTATGGCTGAAGGGGAACCAGTGGTACAGAAGGAAGTTCAGAGGAGAGGACATACCAGACCTTGAGAAGGAGTGCAAAGGGAGCATCCCTTGAGGGTCCGGAACATACAGTTAAAGCATACCAGGCCGGGGACCATAACAAAGCTTATTGTGGATGACATCTTTCTGTGGCTGCACCCCATTCTAGCATATCAGGCGGTCAAGACCATGTTGAAAAGGACAGAGGATATGGAACTTCTAAAGGAACTCGAGGGAGGACAGTACACGGACCTGACCTTCATGCATCTGAGGAACATGTGGGCGGTTGATGGATTGTACTATCTGGGAATAGAGAAGAGGTTCGGAACGGAAGCAGCGACCGAAGTTGATGCCGAGGTCTGGGCGGTGATGGGGAAGATCGAGGCCAGGAAGTTGAAGAAGCTGTTCGGCCTGGGAAATGCCCTGGAGGATATGATAAGGGGTCTCAAGTTCTCCGGCTGGACCATGGACCTGGAGGACAAGGAGTGGGAATATCTCCCGGGGAAGACCATCCTTCGCAACGTCGAGTGCAGGGTCCAGAACACTCGTATGAAGGATGGTCTCTCCGTATTCCCATGCAAGAAGGTCCGCTTCGGCTTCCTCAAGGCATTTGCTAGGGAGTTCGATCCGAACATTGTCGTTGACTGTATCCATTGCCCTCCAGATGAAAGGAAGGATGGCATATGGTGCGAATGGGCGTTCCACATGAAGGAGGGATGAAATGAAGACATCTGAGGAATACAGGGAGAGCCTGAGACGGATGAGACCGAACATCCACAAGTTCGGTGAACTGATAGAGGACGTTACAGTTCATCCTTCAACGAGAAGGACAGTTGAAGGCCACGCCCAGATATTCGATGCTGCATTGAAGGAAGAATACAGCAACCTTCTTACAACGACCTCCCATCTTACGGGGAAGAGGGTCGTCCGCTATCTCTCGATCATCCGGAACGCCGAGGACATGATCAACAACTGCAGGATGAAAAGGCTCATGTTCAACCTCACCGGAACATGCACCGGTGGGAGGTGTGCCGGTTTCAACGGTATCAACGCAATGTGGTCCGCCACTTACGATATGGACCAGGAGCTGGGGACGGATTATCACCTAAGGCTTACGAACTGGTTTATAGGTGCTCAGGAGGCGGACATCACACTTGCCGGAGCGCTGACCGATCCCAAAGGGGACAGGTCCAGGCCTGCCTCGCAGCAGGACGACCCGGACGTGAACCTCAGGGTCGTGGAGAGAAGGGATGACGGCATAGTTGTACGGGGTGCCAAGGTGATGATCTGCGGAATAGCCGCGGCCAACGAGATATTCATCCTGCCCGGGACCGGGTACCAGGAGCCCGAAAAGGACTATGCCGTATCCTTTGCGATACCCAGGGATATCGAGAACCTCACAATTATCGAGGCCAGGCATCCAAGTGACAGAAGGGAGGAGGAGGAGGGGTTCGATATACCCGTGGACCATGGGGGGATCACACAGGCGTACCTGCTCTTCGAGGACGTGTTCATACCCAACGAGAGGGTGTTCATGTGCGGGGAGTACAACTACTCTGGCAAGGCCGTTATGAACTTCATCGCCCCCTACAGGGCGGCGATAGGAGGGTGCGTGGCCGGGCAGGGGGACCTCATGATCGGAGCATCCATGCTCATCGCCAGGGCGAACGGCCTTCACGAAAAGGTATTCAAGGACAAGATCAACCAGATGGCCATCAACAACGAGACCACCTTCGGAATGGGCGTTGCCGCAAGCGCTCTCGGAAAACTGCATCCTTCCGGCGTATGGGTCCCGGACATGCTTCTCTCCAATGTGAACAAGGTACATGTGGCTACGCTTCCGTATGAGACCAAGAGGCTTGCCCAAGAGATCGCGGGCGGGATCGCCGAGACCGGATGCCTTCCGTCATACATGGACATCAAGGACCCAAAATATGGCAGTCTGCTCAAGAAGTATCTCAAGGCGAATACGGATGGTGAGACCAGAGCAAGGATAGCAAGATTGATAGAGTGGCTCACCATTGGCGCGGGGGTCCCCGGCTGCATGCACGGAGGAGGGTCCCCCGACGGTGCGAGGCTCATGATCAACCTGAATTCGAACCTCCAGGCATACGTGGACATGGCAAGGAGAGTAGGGGGCATCAAGGAGGATATACCAGCCCCGGAAAAGAAGAGGTGACCTCCCGGGAAATGCCATACATGGTCACGATAATGGTTAAGTATATTGACCATTTTCAGACCATATCCCCGTTGCCTCCCCGATCAATTTACGATCGCAGACGAGACACTGAATGGATGGAAAGAAGGTGATGGAAATGGATCCCGTCGAGTGCAAGACAGATATCAAGAAGGACTACGATACTCTCTACAGGGAGTTCAAATGGGAGGTCCCCGAATATTACAACTTCGGGTTCGAGGTTGTGGATGGATGGGCCGAGGACCGGACAAAGCTCGCTCTCGTTTCTCTTCATCCTGACGGGGAGAAATCCAGCTACCACACATTCTACGACCTCAAGGTCCTCTCCGACAGGTTTGTAAACGTCCTTCTGAACCTTGGGATCAAGAAAGGGGACCGTGTTCTCGTTATGCTCGAATCGATCCCCCAATGGTACGTTGTCCTGATAGCAATGTTCAAGCTGGGGGTCGTTCCGATGCCGGGAACCGTGCTTCTCACCTCGAAGGATATCAAATTCAGGATCAACAGTGCAGAAGCGAACATGGTGATAACAGATGTCAATCATGTCGGAAGGGTGGAGAGAATAGCAGATGATTGCCCGACGCTTAAGCACAAGATGGTCGTAGATGCGCCGGTAATGGAATGGATCTACTACAAGGATGAGATGCAGAAAGCCTCGACGGAACTGGACAAGAGCAGGGTCGATCGGACCCATTCCGACGATCCATTGCTCATCTACTTCACTTCCGGCACGACGGGGAACCCCAAGATGGTCCTTCATACCCATGCCTATCCGCTGGGACATCTCGTAACGGCAAAGTTCGCCCAGGCACTGACATCATGCGACCTTCACTGGACCATCTCCGAAACAGGCTGGGCGAAGGCCGCCTGGGGTAAGCTGTTCGGTCAGATGATAGTGGGAGCTGCGATAATACAGTGGGAGACGCCGGGCAGGTTCGATCCTGACGGCCTCCTGAGGGCCATGGAGAAATACGGGGTGACGACCTTCTGCGCTCCGCCGACCGTCTACAGGATGCTCATTCAGCAGGACCTGAGCAAGTACAGGTTGAGCCTTCGTCACTGCATGTCTGCGGGAGAGCCCCTGAACCCCGAGGTGATCAAGGTATGGAAGGAAACCTTCGGATTGGACATCTACGATTTCTTCGGACAGACCGAGACGGTATGCGTTCTTTCAAACTTTCCCTTCATGCCCATAAAGTACGGTTCCGTCGGGAAGCCAACACCGGGCCATGATGTGAGGATCGTGGATGATGAGGGCAACGAGATGCCCCCGGGAAAGGAGGGGAACATAGCCATATACCTTGGAGGGACCAGGCCGCCAGGCCTGCTGAAGGAGTACTGGAAGGACCAAGAGGCCATGGAAAGGGCTTTCCATCACGGTTTCTACTTCACGGGGGACATGGCCTACAGGGACCAGGACGGCTACTTCTGGTTCGTGGGCAGGGATGATGATGTCATAAAGTCCTCCGGCTACCGTATAGGCCCCTTCGAGGTCGAATCCGCCCTCATGGAGCATCCTGCAGTGGCAGAGTGCGCAGTTGTCGGAGCCCCGGACCCAAGAGGGGTCAGGGGGATCCTGGTGAAAGCCTATATCGTTCTTGCCAAGGGAGCTACACCATCGGATGCTCTCACAAAGGAGATCCAGGAGCATGTCAAGACAACTACAGCCCCTTACAAGTATCCGAGGCTGGTGGAATATGTAAAGGAGCTTCCCAAGACCATATCAGGAAAGATCAAGCGAAAGGAGCTGCGGGAATCCTGCGGTTGAGCCTCATTTCTTTGGGGGAAGGGCCTTCCCCCCATCTTTCTGACCCTTCAGCTCTTTCCTTCCTTTTCTTCCGTCAGGGATCTGCTTCCTGGGAGTTTCAACGATCTCCGCCCTCTCGTCCCTCTCTCTCTTGTCCAGCCTATAATAGGCATAACCCATGGCTGCTATTATGATAAGCAGCAGTATCACGAACACGACCATGAGGATCTGAACGTTGGAATTATCTTGTTCATCATCATCCTGCGGTGAGGAATAGATATCTCTGGGATCCACAACCTGGATCGTCAGGGGCAGGGTATAGGAGCTGATCCCGTCCAATGAGATTATCGTTATGTTGAGGGAGAACATTCCCACCTTAGCGTCCTTTGCCGCATCAACATGGAGCGTCGTGTTCACGGAAGATCCCTGAGCGACCTCGATCTGGCTGGTTCCCAGCGTTATCTCGAGGTCCGGCCTCTCCAATGCCTCACCATCGGCCCTGATCTTGATGTTGTCGAAGGTGAAGCCGCGGTTGGAGACCGTGACATTTATCGTAACACCGTTATCCTGATAGACAACGACCAGTGTCCTCTGGAGCTTGAGGACGGGGTTATAGACCCCTATAGACATGGTGAAGTGGGATATCGGTGCGAAATCCTTCCCGTCGGAGGAAAGTATATCGATGTAATAGGTCCCCTCCTGCAGAGGCGACCTCACGGGATACCTGGTATCCGTGAAGACAGAGGTCCATGGGAGCACCTCTGATCCTCCGTAGTATCTTCCCATCCGGATGAAATAATAGACCTGGTCTCCGTCAGGGTCCTCCGCTGGCGTCCAGCTGATGATCGGGGTCCTGTCGCTCGTTGCCTTGGGTTCGATGTCAGCGACGGGATCCGGGGGATAGTTCGCATCGGTCGATATCAGAAGTGTCGAGTTCGTTGCTGGCCCCTCGAGTCCATTGGCCACGGGGACCAGTTCGACCAAATAGATATGGCCCGGTATGAAAAGCTGGTCGATATCGGGGTCCCAGTAAGTGTCTCCGGGAGTTACCTCCTCGTCAGTTACCAGGGATCTGGACTCGGACTGGTCATATATGGATATCGTGTAGGTCACGAGGTCGCCGTCCGGATCGAACGAGGGGGACCAGGTGATATGGGGCCTCACGGACCCGGAGACCTTGGGCTGGATCGAGGATATCTTCGAAGGGGGCCGGTCACCGACCTCTTCCTTCTCTTCCCGAATGATGATCTGCACGTTCGAGGAGAGCCCGTTGTTACCAAGGAGGTCTCCGGCCCTGACCCTCACGAAATTATAGAAACCGAAGGATAAGGATACGTTGAACTTGACCTCGACCGCATCCTCGACCAATTCGTAGCTCCCCTTGAAGCTGGAGAGGTTCTGCCAGGGAAGGAAATTATCCACCCCGTCAAGGGAATAGGAAATGGATATATTGTTCGGGTCGACCCCGACACCTCCGTCGGTGATCGTCACCGTGAAAGGAACCTGAGTATCCTCGAAAAGGGCTCCCGACCGGGGAGAGGTTATCAGAACGGAAGGCCCGGTGGCATCGACCCATATCTTGTAGTTCTCGCTGATCGAATATTCCTCACCATCGCCTCCGTTCCCGAGCATATCCTTCGCCCTGAACCGGATGAGGTTCCCGCTTCCCTCCAGGAAAGTGACGTTCACAGCGTATATCGCGGTAAGGTTGTCGACAGGGTACACGTTGCCTTTTCTCTGCCAGGTGTCCCATTCGCCCTTCTCCTCCTGATAGGACTGGTAGAACAGCGACCATGGGTCCACACCGGACAGGTCATCCTTCACCATGACCTGGAAAGGAACGATGTTACGGTCTATCCATTCTCCCTGCACGGGTTTCAGAAGCTCGAAGGAGGGTCCTTTCTCGTCGATCTTCGGAAGGTTCTCCACCTGCGTCTGGACGATGGATCTGTTCCCCGTTGATGCCTGTGCCTCGAAATAGTAGAAGAGGTCGAGCAGACGCTCTATCTGGACCGACAGTATGTAGGTCTCGCCATTGCGATAATCGAAATCCGGGGCAGGGCTCTTGCGCAGGGTCATATTGAATGGTGAGCCTGGATAAGGGAAGAGTGATCCTCCAAGGGTCCTGTAGAACAGGTAGAGCTTCGGGAAACCTTCATCCGGCGGGTCGTTCTCGATGTCGAAATAGGAGACCTTGAAATGGAATGTATCCCCAACATTGCCTATCCGGGGTTCCACCGTGCCGCCCTCCAGCCGCGGGCCGAAGCCGGTTTCTCCTGATTGTGTGGTCCTGGTGAAATAAATGTCGGTCTGTCCTTCCCTCCGGTTATCTCTCCAGACGAAGTACCCGGCCCCGCCATCCACCACCGATATCGCGGGACTGTCCTGCACGGAGCCTTGTACAGGCTCGTTGACTGTATACACCCTGTCATTGGTTCCGTTGGAATACACCCTTGTCATCATGATATCGGACCTGTAGTCCGAGATCCCGGGAGAGGATGTCCATGCTATCGTCATATTGCCCTCGGTGTCCATGGTTATGCACGGCTCGAACTGATGTCCCGAGGTCTCGTTGGGATGAACACAACGGTCCAGTGAGAATGTTGCCCCCTGATCTTTCGAAACGGCGATATAGATATCCGCAGATGTCGACCTGGGGTCCTTCCACACGATATAGACCTCATCCCCATCCGCCACGATGTCCGGTTCTCCCTGGTCCGAACCTGTGGGGTCCCTGCTTATCCTTACGGACTGATCGTAGTGGCTGCCCCCGTCGAACGACGTTGCCATGTAGATGTCGTCGTCCCATACCCTGTCGTCGACCCATGTGGCGTGAAGACGGGTACTGTTTGGAAAGGCGACCCTAGGCTGGATGCATCTGTAGATCGTCGAAACGTCGGATATCCTCACGGCCGCATCGAACCCGGAACCACTGTTGATCGACCCGTATATCTGCGGATATCCGATCCGATCCCTGGTGTCCTCCCAGACCACAGCGATATCATCGTCCGGTGAGAGATCGATATCGGGGGTGGATTGCACACCCGTGAAATGATCGCTCACCTTGATGTTCGTGGAATAGGAGGAGCCATGGTCCTCGGACCTGGCATAGAATACCATTGCCCTGCCCTCGCGCTCATCGCTCCATACCACATGAACGACACCGGTCGAGTCCACAACGGCTCTGGGATAGAGCTGGTTGGTGAGGTCGTCCGTGAAGGTCGCTGTCCTTAGAGTATCATCGACCCGAACCTCCTGACCGAAGGTCAGTCCGCCGTCGTGAGATGCTCTCGAATAGATATCCCAGTTGCCAGCCCTCTCATCCTGCCAGAAGATATAAACATCATTTCCATCTGCAACGATAGACGGAGATGCCTGGGCACTCATGCCAGTATCCTGGTTGATGATCCTATCCCTTTCGAAAGCTATAGAGCCTCCCACTTCATTGCTGTCAAGGA
>JAFGJI010000206.1 GCA_016929175.1 Thermoplasmatota archaeon
ATAGACCGGGGTCTCAGACCACTCTTCCCCGAAGGGCTGAGGAACGAGGTGCAGGTAATAATAATGCCCCTCAGTCTGGACGGCGAGATCAAACCGGACATAGTCGGGATGATAGCTGCCACGACCGCGCTCGAGATCTCGAGCATCCCATTCGACGGGCCCATTACCGGATGCCGGATTGGACTGGTGGGGGGGGAGTTCGTAATAAACCCCACCGTTGACGAGATAGAGTTCTCCGAGATAAACCTCGTAGTGATGGGGGACGGAAAGCGTATAACCATGGTCGACTGCGACGCGAGGGAACTGGACGATGAGCATGCAGTGAAAGCCTTCGAAGAGGCCATGAAAGCTATGGAGCCCCTCACACAATTCATGAAGGAGATCCGTGAAAAGGTCGGAAAAACCAAGAGGAGACCGGAGGAGCTCAAATGGCGGATCACCGGAACCGAAGAGGACCTGAAGGTGATCGAGAAGATGAAGAAGAAGGCCCTCCCCGAACTCGTCCATTACCTCTTCAACCAGCCGGTGGGTTCGAAGGGGGAGAGGAAGGCCGTCATAACAGAACTCGAGGAGAAGATCATCGACGAGTTCAAAAAGAAACTGAAGACCAAGGAACGTTCGGAGGATGAGACCGAAAGATACCTCAGAGGCCTCATGTCGAATTTCTTCTTCGATTTCATAGAGGAGCAGGTGACGCTTGCGATACTGAACGATGGAAAGAGGGTCGACGGAAGGAAGATGGACGAGATACGCCCCCTGAGGGGGGAGACCGGGATAGTACCCAGGTCCCACGGGTCTGCACTATTCTCCAGGGGAGAGACGCAGATACTGAGCTTCGTGACACTGGGGGCACCGGGAGACGATCTGATCATCGAATCAATGGAAACGGACGATACGAAGAAGTATTTCCACCACTACAATTTCCTGCCCTTTTCCGTGGGCGAGGTGAAACCCCTGAGAGGAGCCGGAAGAAGGGAGATAGGCCACGGAGCACTGGCTGAGAAAGCACTCCTTCCGGTCCTTCCCAGGACCGAGGAGTTCCCGTACACCATAAGGGTGGTATCCGAGGTAATGGGATCCAACGGCTCCTCGTCCATGGGCTCCACCGTAGGGTCCACACTTGCACTTATGGATGCCGGGGTGCCGATAAAGAAACCGGTGGCCGGCATAGCGATGGGACTTGCCTCCGAGGGAGAACGGTTCAAGGTCCTGACAGACCTTCAGGACATGGAGGATGGCAGGGGCGGGATGGACTTCAAGTTCACATCCACCGGAGACGGTATAACCGGGATCCAGATGGATACGAAGACCCCCGGACTGACGATGGATATCATCAGAGAGACGTTCCCACAGATGAGGAAAGCTATCTCGGAGATCCTCGAATTCATCAAGAAAGTGATACCCGAGCCAAACAAGGAGATATCCGAGTATGCACCCAGGATAATCGCCCTCACCATCAACCCCGAGAAGATCGGCGAGGTCATAGGGCCCGGGGGCAAAGTGATCCGGGCACTCTGCGAGGACTACGATGTCCAGATAGACGTGGAGGATGACGGAACGGTGATGATCACCTCCAGCAACGCCGAAAAGGCGAAGCAGGTAGAGGGCATAATAAAGAGCATAGTCCGCGACATAGAGGTCGGGGATATATTCGAGAACGCCGAGGTTGTGAAGATCATGCCCTTCGGGGCTTTCGTCAGACTGACCCCCAAGACCGACGGCCTCCTCCATGTTTCGGAACTGGAGTGGGGGCACGTCGACAAGGTTACGGACCGCGTCCAGGTAGGGGACAGGGTACGGGTCAAGGTGATCGAGATAGACAGGGGCAAGGTGGAGGTTTCCCTGAAGGCCCTGACACCGAGACCTCCGGGCATGGAACAATCCGGCAGAAGGGACCAGAACCGCTCCGGACCTCCAAGGCGCCCGCCGAGAAGGGACGGCCCGAACCAGAGAAGAAGCCCTCCGAGAAAGAGAAGGGACTGAGATCCGCCCGTTCATACCGTCAACGATAATACCGGGAGTGTCCTGAGTTGGTACAACTTCTCATAATAATTAAATACGGAAAGACCATCAACGGGCAAGGAAAGGGATTGACATGACCCTTGATAATAGGAAATCCATAGTGCAGGCCAGGAAGATCGTCAAGATCTACGATACGGGATCTGTCAAGGTCGAAGCCCTGAGAGGCATAGATCTCGATGTGAAAAGAGGCGAGATGGTGGCCGTAATGGGTCCTTCCGGGTGCGGGAAGACCACCCTGCTGAACTGCCTGTCCGGTCTCGACGAGACCACCTCAGGAAACGTATTTATCGAGGGAACGGACCTGGCAAGGATGAAGGATGACGAGAGGACAGAGTACAGGGCAAGTAATATGGGTTTTGTCTTCCAGTTCTACAACCTCCTCCCTGTCCTTACGGCGGTGGAGAATGTCGAGATGGTGCTGCTTCTTTCAGGTATAAAACCCAAGGAGGCAAGACGCAGGGCTGAGAAGGCACTGGAGATCGTCGGATTGAAGAACTACGAGAAGCACAGGCCCTCCCAGCTATCCGGGGGGCAGAGGCAGAGAGTGACGCTGGCAAGGGCCCTTGTCAACGATCCGAAGATCGTATGGGCGGATGAACCGACGGGTGATCTTGACAAGAAGAACTCAAATGAAATGATGCAGATGATGAAGAGCCTCAACGAGAAGCTCGAGATGACCTTTGTCATAGTGACGCACGATCCCGATGTCGCTGCCGTGTGCAGGAGGATAATACACATGGAGGACGGCAAGATCGTAAAGGATGTTCCGATAACCGCCAAGGACGCTCTTGTACATCCAAAAGGCATCGATTACACATCCTGCGGAGACAGGGACACAGGGTCGGCCAGGATATCAGCTCAGGAAAAAGCCTCGATGTGATGGGGGACCTAATATGGGATTCGGAACATGGTTATCGGAACATATCGCCGAGATCATTCTCGTATCGATACTTGTCCTGATGATACCGATGGTCTTCTTCGGTTTCCTGCTGCCGGGAGACCTCCGGGGGGCCGTATTGATCCCGGCAGTGTTCCTGCTCGTCGTCTTCTTCGTTGTGCTCTTCATCCTGGCATTGATGAACAGGCTTCAACTCATGATGGGTCTTCGGAACCTTGTAAGACACAAGAGCGATACGGTGATCGCGATACTGGGCTTCATGATCGGAACCTCCATAATCTGCTCCTCCCTGGCGATAGGGGATACCATGGGCAACATGATCGAGACGCTCGTTTACGACTCTTACTATCTGAGGGACGAGTACCTGATGGTGATCGATGACGACGGTACAAATTACATGTTCGACGGAGACGCCGCGAACGAGATATCGGATGCGGTATGGTCCCTGAACGGGAACGAAACAATGATCGATGGTGTCTCCTGGGAACTCGAGTTGCAGGGGTCCATAGTGAACCTTGACACTGAACTCTTCGAACCCGTCATCACACTACGGGCATACAGCAAGGAGACAGAGGATGCCTTCGGACCGCTCTTAAAGGATGGAGGGCCGATAGAGTTCTCTCTCGATGAAGATGAGATCTACATGACCGGGTCGGTGGCCAAACTTGTGGAGGGAGAGGTGGGTCATCGGATCAACATCACGACGAGGGAGGGCTGGAAGATATTCCGTGTCGCCGAGGTGATAGACAACGACGGCAGGGCTGCCTGGGGCTCAAGTGACATCTATTTCAGCCTTGATGCCCTGTGGAAATTGTACGGAATAGAGAATGCCACTGCCGAAACTCCCGGAGCGGATAACGACTGGTCAGGGGGTTTCTACAATGTCCTTTTCATCTCGAACACCGGGGGCAAGATTGACGGGGGGGAACTGTGCCCCAAGGTCGTTGAGAAGGTCAACGAGAGGTTCAAGGAGATACCTCACCCCGTCGACCCCCAGAAGACCCTGGAGATAACCGGTGACAAGAAGAGCAATGTGGACCTCATGACACAGGCGATGAGCCAGTTCACGATGATGTTCCTTGCGCTGGGCACCTTTTCGATAATCGCGGGGATAACGCTCATCATCAACATATTCGTGATGCTCTCGGAGGAGAGGAAGGAGGAGATGGGCATCTCCAGGGCTGTGGGGATGAAGAGAAGGCACCTCAGGATGGCATACCTGTTCGAGGGCACCGCCTATTCCATGATCTCATCCTTCGTGGGAGTGGTCCTCGGCGCCGTGACGGGATACCTCATAATCTTTGCCGTTGAGAGGATCATAGAGTCGGTCGCAGGCTCGGAGTTCGAGATCCTCAAATACTACAGTGTTTCCCCCTTCTCCCTGATACTTGCCTTCATCGGGGGGTTCTCGATCACCGTCGGGACGACCCTCATGATCACGCAGCTGATAGCGAAATTGAACATCGTTTCCGCCATCAGGAACACCCCCGCACCCAAGGTCCGGTTCAGGCTTATAACCCTTGGTTGGAAGCTGTTCGGCGTCTTCGACCCAAAGAACAATGACAGCACCGGAACACCGCTCGCAAAAGCCCTTACATTCTTGCTGGACAGGATGGTCTTCTCCGGAACGCTGATGTTCGTTCTCGGGGTCGCCCTCCTGCTTCTCGGTTTCCTGATCGAACTGATATGGCCGATCTTCGTGGGAGTATCATTTGCTCTGATCGGACTCGGGTTGATAATAAGATACTTCATAAGCGAGAGGCTCACTTACAACATAGTCGCGGCCCTGATCCTGTTCATCTACATCTTTCCCACTCCGGAGCCCATCGCCAGTTACGGGGCGGACCTCGAGATGTTCGTCATCAGCGGCGTCTTCATGGTATCGGCGGCCGTTCTGCTGCTTGTCTGGAACACGGACATAATATTGTGGGCCGTGGAGAAGATGGTCTGCGCCCTCAGGTTCTCTCCGGCGTCCATAAAGATGGCGGTCTCCTATCCGATCAAGAAGAGGTTCCGAACGGGTGTCACCATATTCATGTTCGCTCTGATAATCTTCACCATCACGACCATGTCCATGATCGTTCATGTGTTCGATGTCAACATAGAGGAGTTCGAGAAATCCGTCGGTGGGGGTTACGACATAATAGGGATCTCCACCATCAGGGGAATCGATGATCTCGAGGGAGAGCTGGCCCTGAATACAACGGATATCTCTGGGATGATCGACTGGAACACGACGGTCAGCCTTTCATACGGACCGGTGATGCTGAATATTACCGGAGGAAACCTTTCAGAACCGGGAGAGATCGGGTCGTTCTGCATCGGCGTTCCGGACCAGTTCATGGAGAGCAACGGGTTCGCTCTATATGAGGTCGCCTGGGACATCCTGGACCCGGAGGGGGTCATAGAACATACCGACAGAAATGCGTGGACCATGCTCAGGGAATCACCGGACATGGTCATACTCGACGTTCCCGGTCAACAGAGTGGCTTCCCCGCCCCCTTCCAGGAAGGAGCCGTGTCCGCGGGGGACAACATAACCGTCTCTTCCATGGATGGCAGGCAATTCAACAAGACGGTTATAGCCATCTCCAGGATCATCGGGATGGGGGCGGTCATCCTTGACGAAGATGTTGCGGCGCAGCAGTTCCAGGCAGCCGATGGGAAGGTGCACCTCATCCGGCTGACAGGGGACAGCGACGCTGATGATGTCGCAAGCGTCCTCGGCAAGGAACTTTCGGACCGGGGCTTCATCGCCATCTCCACCGGGGACCTTCCCGTCAACGGAGGCTATGACATCATAGGGATCTCGGAGAAGGGGATCCATGACCTGAGATCGGCCCTTGCCGGGAATGTCAGGCCCCCGAGGAAGACCGATGTTCATACCAGGATCGATTTTGACAGAAGCGTCAGCCTCACCAACGGTCTGCTCATCATGAACATGACGCTTCCTTACGGAATGGGCTACACCGAGTTCTATACCAACTGCGGAGGCATACCCGACAAGTTCATAGAAACGAACGGTTACGGGTTCAACGAGGTGGCATGGGATATCATCGACCCGGATGAGAAGATGGAGCACAATGACAGGAATGTGTGGAACGCTTTGAAGTACTCATCGGATTGGGTGATAGTCGACAGCTCCTTCGGGGAAAGCGGTTTTACCGGGATGTCGGCTGGAGGTTCGGTCGAGGCGGGGGACAACATCACGGTATCGTCCATGAACGGTACTCAGTATAACAAAACGGTGATCGGCATCTCCAAGCTCATGGGGTTCCGGCTTGTTTGTATGTACGAGCCATACGCTGCCTCGGATTTCAACGCCGTCGAGAGGAACCTGCACCTGATAAGTGTCAAACCCGGGTCCGATGCAAGGGATGTCGCCAACGACATGAGGAGGGAACTCATCCCGTTCGGTTTCTACGCGATAGTGGTAGAGGAGATAATCGAGGAATCGCTGAATGTCACCAACAACTTCTTCAACCTCTTCAATGCATTCCTCTCCCTGGGACTGATAATCGGTATCGTGGGTCTTGGGATCGTCACCCTGAGGTCGGTATACGAGAGACGCCACGAGATCGGAATGATGAGGGCCATCGGCTTCAAGAGGAGGTCCGTTGTCATATCATTCCTTGGAGAATCGACCTTTATTGCAGGCTCCGGTCTCGTCATCGGAGCGGCACTGGGAATAGAGGTTGGATGGGGGCTGTGGAGGGATGAACTATCGGAGCTCTTCCCCGAGTTCGGGATCCCCATCGTGAAGATACTTGCCATAATTGGAATAGCCCTATTCTTCGCCCTCGCCTCTTCCGTGGCACCATCCTTTAAAGCTGCAAGGGTGATCCCGGCCGAAGCCCTAAGATACGAATGAAGGGGCAGGCAGGCTTCCATTAAAAGAGCCGACCGGACACACCCCGGTGTTCAGTGTTCGTACGAGAACGGTTTTATAGTCAGTTCAAGCGTCTTTTGCTATATTGGGGGCTCTTCAATGAACAACCCTGGAAAGAGGAAACGCCTTGTCATGTTGCTTGGAACACTGATAATTTGCCCAGTCCTATTTGCGGTTTTCGTTCAGGGGGATGGTGGATTTGTCCCCGTTATGGACATCAACGTCTACGAGCCAGGGCAGAATGCCATTATCTGCTGGAACGGGGAAAAGGAGAGGATGTACCTCTCGGTCAACATCTACGCCGAGGAGCCCACCGAAGGGATCCATTTCGTTCCCTTCCCATCGCTCCCAAAGGTATCTCTCGGGGATTTCGAGACCTTTGAGAGGATGGAGGAGGTCTTCCTCCGGGAACTCGACTTCTACAGCTATACGAATTATGGTGATAGCGGTGGCCAAGGTGGAGGTGGTGGAGAGTCCAACAGCTTCGAGATCAAGTTCACCGCGGAGCTTGGAAGCCACAGCATAACCGTAATACAGATCATCTCTCCCGAAGATTTCTACGATCAGATCGGCGACCTGATGGAGCAGGTTGGATCGAGCATCGAGAGCTGGCCTCAGGGTTTGGAGGATGTTCTTGTCGGATACTGCAACAAGGGTTTCTCATATTTCGCGATAGACAGGTTCCAGATAGGCAACGAACCCGGATCGGTCGAACCACTGGTCTACGATTTTCTAACAAGGGAGCTTGTATTCCCTCTCGAGGTCTCCTCCATTCTGAAAGGCGATACCCGCATCAAACTTGCATTGATAACATCGGAGGACCATCCCATCGACCTTTCGAGGATAACCGTCCAACAATGGAAGAGAGGGGAGGGCATCCTGGACCTCTCGGATGTCCTTGAGATCGACCCGTCCCTTGATGAGCTGTTCTATGGCAGATGCATCGGCCAGTATTACGAGATCTATATGAAGCTCCCGGAACTGAAGGGGGATCTCCTGATCCCAACGTTGCCTGGCGTAACCTGGTGCACTGCTGCAAATACCATTGTCAGATATGGGGGGGACGATGGATGGAATGATGGAAAACTGATCGATCTTGAAAGGTATTTCCAGATCGG
>JAFGJI010000207.1 GCA_016929175.1 Thermoplasmatota archaeon
AAGATAGATGCTCCCAAGAAATATCGTGGTTGGAGAGCATATGTGATAATCGTTAGGGATTGATCGATTTATTTTGTCCCACACCCCCCCCAGGGAAAAACCTTAAATACCTTCAGGATGCGGTGATCACCGATATCGGCATCGATGAACCTGGTATTTGAAAAACTTTTTATATTACATCCCACATGGGCGCTCTCAATTCGCAATCGAGGCCCTCCGGCCAAACGTCAAGGGCAACCCATCGGGACCCTGCTTACGGATCGCTCTTGCATATATCCTTGATCCGAAAAGGCGTCACGGTCGGACCGGTGAAGGAGCGCGGATCCTCACCCCTGCCTTGTTCAGGGTGTTCCATCCGTGCCCCGGCTATCGCGAATTTCGGAGGAATATCATGGGAAAAGCGCACAAACCCAGGAGAGGTTCGGTTGCATACAGCCCCAGAAAGAGGGCTAACAGACCGCACCCGGTCGTCAAGAGCTGGCCGGAGGGCGGGTCCGAACCCAAGATGCAGGGCTTCGCAGGTTACAAGGCCGGGATGACCCATGCCTTTGTTGTGGACTACAGACCGACATCAACAACCTCGGGACAGGAGGTCCAGATACCGGTAACAGTGGTGGAGGTCCCCCCTCTCAAGGTCGCTGGGATAAGGATCTACGAGGAGGACGTTTACGGCAAGAGGACGAAGAGAGAGGTCTGGTCAGACAAGATCGACAAGGACCTTATAAGAAGGCTTCCGGTCCCCTCCAAGGCAACGAAACCGAACCTCAAAGGGATCGAAAAGGAAGACGCCGATGAGGTCAGACTGATAGTCCATACCATTCCCAGGAACGTCTCCGGGATCCCGAGCAAATCACCGGAGATCATGGAGATACCTATTGGAGGAGGAACGATCGCTGACCGGATCAAATATGCAACGGGACACCTCGGGAAGGAGGTCCCTTTCTCCGAGTTCCAGATAGAAGGGGCAATGGTCGATATAATATCGGTGACCAAGGGCAAGGGTTTCCAGGGACTTAACAAGAGGTTCGGCGTCAAGCTACTAACACACAAGAATTCCAAACACAGAAGGATGATCGGAACACAGGGCCCATGGCACCCCTCCTGGATCATGAGCACCGTGCCGAACTCCGGTCAGATGGGATACCACAACCGTACAGAGTACAACAAGAGAATACTCAGGATAGGGAAGGACCCGTCGGAGATCAATCCGAAGGGTGGGTTCCTTCATTATGGGAACATCGAGACCAACTACGTTCTCATCCACGGGTCCATACCCGGACCGACCAAGAGGCTCATCCGTTTCAGGGACCCGATAAGGCTGCATGGACACGTTGAGGTGAAAACACCCGATCTCACCTATGTGAGCACCGCTTCGAAACAGGGGAAGTGATAATATGGCAGCAACCAGGACTACCGGAGGAAAGGCCAAGAAGGCCGTGTCCAGGATCGGGACCGTGAACGTTTACGGGACCGACGGCAAGGTCAAGGGAAAGATGGAACTTCCCGGGGTCTTCTCCACACCTTTCAGGCCTGACCTCATAAGACGGGCGGTCGTTTCAGCACAGGCCAATAGAAGGCAGAGGTACGGACCATCAAAGGTGGCAGGGATGAGACACTCCGTTTCAACTTGGGGAAAAGGCAGGGGGGTGGCACGCGTCCAGAGGCTCACCCAGGGAAGGACGGCTGCGGAGTCCCCCAACAATGTTGGGGGAAGAAGGGCTCACCCGCCAAGACCCGAACACTCGTTCAGGAAGAAGATAAACGACAAAGAGAGGAGATTTGCAGTGGCATCTGCACTGGCGGCCACATCAAGCATCGAGATGGTGAGATCGAGAGGCCACAAGTTCAGGGAAGGACTCACACTTCCCGTGATCGTGGACGATCCAATGGAGAACATGGAAAAGACGAAGGATGTCCTCTCGATGCTCGATTCCCTGGGACTCTCCCTGGACATAACTAGGGCATACGATGGAAAACATATCCGCGCAGGCAAGGGCAAGATGAGAGGGAGACGCTACAGGCAGCCAAGGTCGATACTCTTCGTGGCAACGGAGGGATCCCCTATCCTGACAGGCGCCAGGAACCTTCCCGGGGTCAATACGATCGGACCCTCCGGAATAAACGCGGAGCTTCTCGCTCCAGGTGGAGACCCTGGACGGCTTCTGGTGTTTTCAAAAAGGGCTTTCGAGAAGATAGGCGGTGGTGAAGGATGATTGAGAAGATGCCCCATACCATACTGCTCCACCCCTATGTAACTGAAAAGACCCTGAACCTGATGGAGAAGGAGGAGCTCAACTCACTTGTTTTCATCGTGAAGGAAGGGTCCACGAAACCGGAGATAAGAAAAGCCTTCGAGGACCTTTTCGAGGTGAAGGTCCAGAGCGTCAACGTAAAGCATACAAGGTTCGGCAAGATGGCCATAATCAAGCTGACCGGCGACTATTCCGCCGAAGATGTGGGAATGAGGATAGGAATATTCTGATGAGGGGTGAACGAAGATGGGTAAGAGGATCATCGTAAGAAGAAGGGGCAAGGGAACGACAGTTTACAGGTCCCCCAGCCACAGACATCTCACCCCCGCCGTCCTACCGAAGTTGAGATCGGGCAGGGCCAGGGTGGTGGATCTGGTTCATGACCCTGGACACTCCGCCCCCATGGCAAAGATGCTCTGGAACGACGGAAGGATAAGATACATGCTCGCTCCGGAAGGACTGAAGGTCGGACAGGAGGTCCTCATGGGTGACAACGCACCTATCAATGTCGGGAACATCCTTCCACTCAGGGAGATACCTGAGGGGACCCCCATATATCATATCGAGGGAGCCCCACTGGACGGTGGGAAGTTCGTCCGCGCTGGCGGCACCTCCGCGATCATAGTGTCAAGAGGGAAGGACGTTACAATACAGCTTCCCTCGGGAAGCTTCAAGAACCTTTCAGGTCAATGCCGGGCGGTGGTGGGAATGGTCAGCGGAGGAGGCAGACCGGACCTTCCCTTTGCAAAAGCAGGAAAGAGATACCATTCATTAAGGAGCAAAGCGAAGATATGGCCAATCGTTTCCGGTGTTGCCATGAGCTCTGTCAACCACCCCCATGGCGGTGGTGGACATCAGCATGTGGGAAAACCCAATACCGTATCAAGGAACGCCCCACCAGGCCGGAAGGTCGGCAGACTGAGTCCTCAGAAGAAGGATAAAAAGAGGAAGAGGTGAGCTAGATGGCAAGAGGTAAGACCACTCCAAAGGCCGCGAGAAGGAAATCAAGGAAGCTCAAGGGACGCATTGCGGCAAAGAAGAAGAAGGAATTCGTTTACAGGGGCAAGACACTGGAGGAGCTTCAAGGTATGTCCCAAGACGAGTTCATCGAACTTCTACCATCCAGGGAAAGGAGGACCATGAGCCGGGGCATCCGCTCCAAGAACCCGAAGTTCTTCAAGCACCTGGAAAGAGGGGATGAAGTGATCAAGACCCATTCCAGGGATATCGTGATCCTTCCGGAAATGGTCAACAGGAAACTGGCCATACACGACGGCAAACAATTCCTCGAGATCACCGTAACGCCCGAGATGATAGGACATCTGACAGGGGAATTCGCTTTGACGAGAAAGCAGACGAAACATACTGGTGTAGGCGTGGGGGCAACAAGATCCTCCAAGTATATGCCGTTGAAATGAGGTATGACGATGAGATACTCCATGGAAGTAGATCCGGATACAACGGCGAGGTCCCAGGTAATAGAGGCGAACATTTCCCCGAAGCATTCGATCGAGATATGCAGGGAGATAAAAGGGTTCGAACTCCAGAAGGCCAAGGATTACCTCAAGGACATCATCGACATGAAAAGGGCGCTCCCCTTCAAGAGGTTCAAGAAGAAGGTCGGACACCGCAAGGGGGCCGGGTTTGGACCCGGGAGATACCCCCAGAAGGCCGCAAAGGTATTCCTCAAAGCACTGGAGGACTGCGAATCCAATGCCGAATACAGCGGCCTAAACACCGACGCTCTCTATATCAAACATATAGCTGCTCACCGTGGCAGGGTGTACAATGGATGGATGCCTCGGGCTCACGGGAGGGCTACGGATTGGGACAACCGCACTGTCAACATTGAGGTAATACTCGAGGAAAGGGAGGGTGACGATGGCCAGTGAAAGAAAGTTCGTTGCTGAGAACATCAGAAGGGTCCTCCTGAAAGAATATTTCATGAAGGAGACCGAAATGGCCGGGTTCGGAGGCATCGATATCCAGAGGACCCCTATGGGGACAAGGGTCACATTGATAGTCGAGAGGCCGGGAATGGTCATCGGGCGCAAAGGGACAAAGATCAAGGAACTTACCCGTGTGGTTTCCGAGAAGTACGGGTTCGATAATCCTCAGATAGAGGTCTCCGAGTGCCGGAACTCCGCCCAGAACCCACAGATAATGGCACAGAAGCTAGCCCTTGCCCTTGAACGGGGATGGCATTTCAGAAGGGCTGGCCATTCAACGCTAAGAAGGATCATGGAATCCGATGTGAAGGGAGCCCAGGTCAAGCTATGCGGAAAGCTGACTGGACAGAGACATCGGACCGAGAAGTTCAAGTGGGGACATATAAAGTTCTGCGGTGAACCTGCAATAACCATGATGGACCGGGGTTACGCCATTGCAAAGAAGAAACTGGGACTGATCGGAGTGTCCGTTGATATCATGAGACCGGATGCCCGTCTGCCTGATGAAATTCACATCAGGGAGATCGTGGAGCTTGCAGATGTGGCTGTCATAAAGGATGAGGCGAAAGATAGCGAGACCGAAAGAATGGATGCGGGAAAGGAGGACATACCCGCCGAGGAAAAGTCCTTCACGGAAGAAGCACCCGCTGAGATGCCGAGATCCAAGAGGAAGCAGAGAAAGGAGGAAAGGAGACGGTCCGAGGATGGTGAGGAGGAAGATAATGTTCCCGGACCAGTGGCAGAGCCCGTTGCTCCAACTTCAGATAATAAAATAGATGAGGTACCCCTGGAAGTCCCTTCCGAAGATGAAGTTGACGATGTCGAAGAGACTTCCGATGACGGGAAGAAGGACGGAGGTGAGTGACCGTGGCCTTACTCAGGCTGGCAGATATCAGGGCAATGAAGAAAGAAGATAGACACCTCAAGATGAAGGAACTTAGGGATGAGCTGATGCGGGAGAGAGGAGTGGCTGCCATGGGCGGTGCACCCCCGAGTCCCGGAAAGATCAAAGCCCTCAGGATAAACATCGCCAGAATGGCGACCGTCATGACGGAGGAGGGAGAACTCTAATGGGAGAGATCTGCAGCGTCTGCGGTCTGCCCAAGGAGCTGTGTGCCTGCGAGGATATCGCAAGGGAGCAGCAGGATATCCGTATAACAACTGCCAAGAGACGTTACGGCAAGGTCGTGACGATCATCTCCGGCATCGATCCATCGGATATCGACCTTGACGAGCTGGCAAGGTTCCTCAAGAACAAATGCGCAGCTGGCGG
>JAFGJI010000208.1 GCA_016929175.1 Thermoplasmatota archaeon
ATATTATATTGTTATATTCATAATGAATATATCTAAGTTCCATAAGAAATGTCATAGGTCATCATCACTTAGAAAATCCGGTGTGCCGATTTTTTGTATTATACAGACATTCCTCACTCGATACAGCGATGGAAACAATGATACGTAGCATGATTTAAATCGAATAAGGGGCATTGGGATGCGTATACGAATATAGGGAATGGGGCCTCAAATAATTGCTTCGGGGAAATGTTCGGGTGGCCGTTGATGGAAGCTGAAAGCATTGCGGATAGCACCGCCAATGGTGCGTTCATGGGGGTGAACGGTGACATCGCCCACACACTGGACAGGAAGAAGCACATGCTTGCCCTGATCCCCATGGGCTGCGAGCTTACATGCACCTTCATTCACAAGATCTGTCAGGAGGCCGTTTCCCGGAGGAAGAAGCTGATCCTGCTCGCAGCAGCCGAAAGGGTCCCGGAAATTGCCGACATGATGCGAAAGGAGGCCGGTGATCTGACCAGCGGGGGCAGTATGGTCTCTTTCGTTTCCCGTGACCTCAGATGTGCGATGGACGGCTCCGAGAACGATCCGGGGGACCTGCTGAACCACTGCGTGAGGAGGGACCGGATGGACCTGTGCCCCTACCAGACCGGTTTCGACCTGGAGACCTACAGGGAGGTGAAGATGAGCGGCGGCTCCCTCCTCGGTGAAAATGCCGAGGCAATCCGAAGCAAGGGCATGTGCCCCGCCCGGGTTGCCATAGACCTCGCCACTGAAGCGGGGATCATCGTCACGGACTACGGTTTCGTTTTCTCCGAGGGTTGGGGTCGCATCTTCGAGTTCATGGGTCAGGACCCCAAGGAGACGATCCTCGTGATAAACGACCCCCCGTCCCTCACACAGCACCTGTGGGAGAGGTTCCGCTACAGCTTCAACGAGAGTGACCTTGATCCCGATACCTGGGACCTTGAGGGGCTTGATGGACCGAACAGGACGGCTCTTGAATTGATCCTGGGGTGCATGAAGGAGCTGCTCCTGACATGGGACATGACGAAACCGGTCGAAAGGAAGAGCCTTATCCAGCTTTACCGTACAAGGGCCCAGGAGCTGAACGTCGAACAGGGGATAAGCGGCCTGATGGATGACCTGAAGGGACTGCTGGACCGGGGCAGGTTCGGCAGGATAACCGACAGAAAGAAGGTCAAGGACCTCTCTCTCTTCCTCAAGCTATGGATGAAGGAGCACAGCTCGGTCGCGAGGACCGTGGAGGAGGACAGGGATACAAGGTACATTTCCCTCTCCCTGCTGGACCTCCAGGTCATGGTCCGACCCATTCTGGGTTCGTTCAGCAGTGTCATCCTCTTCGGAGACACGCTCTATCCGCAGGAGCTCTACACGAGGCTCCTCGGCCTGAGAGCGGAGGATACACTGAACAGGTCGTACATGACCCACGAGCACATGGAAAGGACCTCGGTGGTCAGCTTCGGCAATGTGGAGACCTCATACAAGAACCGGGACTCCTCTACCTGGAGGACGATCGTGGACAATATCATCAGGGTCACATCCACCACCCCCGGGATGGTGATGGCGGTATTCCCCTCCTACTTCATACTGGAAAGCGTCATGCAGGAGCTGGCGGACCGCAAGTTCGACCGCCCGGTCATAGAAGAGGCCAGGGGTATGGGGAGGGATGACCGGAAGAGGGTCCGGGAGGAGCTGTCCCTTGGAGGCGACCTTCTCATCACATGCGTTCAGAAAGGTTTCCTGTCTAGGTCTCTGGTCGATGGTTCGATAAGACCGGATACCGTGATAATGGTCGGTATGCACATACCCCCTCCAACGCCCAGGTCCAACCAGCTGAAGGTGCACATGCAGAAGAAGCACGGGATGAACCTGGGTCATGTGATATCGGTCCTGCTTCCGGCACTGACCGGGGTGATGGAGGTTGTCAATTCAATGGCCGGGGCGCCTGGAGACGGAAGGAACCTGGTGATACTCATGGACCGCAGGTACCAGGACGAGAGGGTCCTGCAGAGCCTTCCGAGGTTCTACGACATCAAGGTCCTGTCGGGGGAAAACGATTATCATGGGAACAGGTATTTCGGTTGAAGGTCGCGGTCCGATGGAAGCCCTCGAAAGTATAGATGGTCTGAGCTTTTCCGTCCTGGGGAGTTCAAGTTCCGGTAACTGCACCCTCGTGACGGACGGTGGAACGACCATCCTGCTGGATGCCGGCCTTCCGGTCAGGTTAACTGCTGACAGGGTTCTCGAGCTGACCGGAAGGGAGCACGTGGACGGGATATTCATAAGCCATGAGCATTCGGACCACACCAGGCACCTGTTCCCTCTGGCAAAACGGTTTTCCTGCCCGGTATACCTTTCTCCTCCCGTAAGGTGGTTCCTGGGAGAGGGGGACGGTCTGAACATAAGGGAGATAAGGGACGGGTCTCCGGAGAGGATCGGAGGCCTCACGATCACTCCGTTCCTGGTCCCGCATGACGCCATCGATCCATTCGGGTTCATTGTCGAGGGAAAGCAGGTCTCGCTGGGGTTGGTCACCGATCTCGGGGGGGTGGATGACAGGATCGTTGGATTGCTGAGGGACCGGGAAGGGCTGGTTATCGAATCGAACCACGATGCCCGGATGCTTCGGGACGGGATCTACCCGCTCTATCTGAAAAAGCGTATAATGGACCGCAACGGTCATCTCTCAAACCAGCAGTGCCGGGACCTTCTCGACAGGATCGTGGGCCCCAGGACAAGGGACATAGTCCTGGTCCATCTCTCGGAGGAGAACAACGACCCCCTGCTTGCGCTCGAGACCTCCCTCGAGGCCCTTCGGGGTATGGATAACTGTCCCAACCTTCACGTCTCCTATCCCAGAACCCCGACCGAACTCTACAGGCTCTACTGAGTGCGGGATGGAAATGCTGAGATGGATGAGGGTCCTGTTACAGCCCCTGTACTAGTCAATTTAAATAGTTGCCGATATGGTGAGAAGTCAAAGCATGCATGCTAGGCAGGAGTTGGAAACGATGCCAACAATGAACCGGTCCAACGATAGAGGGCTACCAGAATGGGGGTCCCGTTACAGCGGTATGGATAGGGAGAGGTCCCGACCTGTGATGAGAGCTCCGCAGAGAAGACCCCGGGAGCGTTCGTCCGGCAGGATCGGAAGGGGGAACGTTGGCCCTTTGGATGAGGATCCTCACCGCAAGGTCAAGGTTATGATCGTCGCAGTGGCCACGGTGCTTTTTCTTGCGATCCTTCCATTCTGGATATCCGCCGTTTGGGTGGAGGGGGAGGATCAGGGAGGTGCAGTTATGGTCCAGGATACCTTCACGGGCGGTTCCAAAAGGGTCCTTGTGAACACAACGTACACCGGAAGGGACGTGTCCTTCACGCTGCCGGATGATGCAAGGATCGATAAGGCATATCTGAAGCTCTCGGGCGGCCTTCCCCCCCAGAAGATAAGCTTCCAGGCCGGGAGGAACCCTATCGACCTCGCCGTGGGCGACATCAACGGCGACCTCTTCGTCGATGTCGTGGTCGCCAATAACAAGGACGATAAGGTCATGGTCATGAACAATCACGGGGAAGGTCTCATGAGGGGGGCCCAATACAGTGTGGGACGGGGCCCTATACGAGTGGAGCTGTCCGAGCTGAACGGTGACGGATACTTGGACCTCATCGTCCTCTCCGAGGACTCCAGAGAACTGTGGGTCCTCCTGAACGACCAGATAGGAGGGTTCAGGGTCCAGGGTGAACCGTACGGTTTTGAAACGCTCCCGGCGGATATGGCGGTCTTCGATATCGACGGTGACGGAGACAACGATACCGC
>JAFGJI010000209.1 GCA_016929175.1 Thermoplasmatota archaeon
ACCACCCAGAATACCTTCGGGAACCTCCGGAATAACCCCACCTTTGTCCTTTGTGGATCGTTTGTCATGACAGATCCCTCTGGTATCGTCATTCATTATTTAAATGAATATGTCTGCAGTGGATACACGTCAATTCATCCATTCTTCAAGGGAGGGGCCCCCCTTTCTGCAAGCAAAATATGCCAGTATAATTTAAATCCGAGAACATAGGTGTCCCCGGAATATCCATCGGCCCGATCTGCCAGATCTCAATAATAAAGGTGTATCCATGAGGAAAGAGGCTACAGGAATGTTATTCATCGGGGGAACGGTCTTCCTCTGGAGCATGATAGAGGTCATCACGAAACTGATGCATTCCGCTCTACCCCCTCTTACGATCGCCTATCTCCGCTTCCTCCTCGGCGGGATCTTCCTGCTTCCCGTTGCATTTTTCTTCGGCAGAAAGGTGAAATGGGCGGCTGTTGGCTGGAGGGATTGGACAGCGCTTTTCCTGGTCTCCTTTCTCGGGATATCCTGCACATTCTCCCTTTTTCACATCGCCCTATACTGGATAGACGCCTCATCCACTGCAACCCTTATTGCAATGGTGCCCCTTTTCGTGACACCCCTGTCCATAGTCTTCCTGAATGAAAAGGTAGGGGTCATAGGGATATCAGGAATACTTATGGGGGGGGCAGGGATCCTTCTCATATACTTTTCCGAGGAAAGTGCAATCACTTCGGTCTATGCGATCTGTCTTGTTCTGATAGCCGTCTCCTGTTTCTCGATATATGCAGTTCTCATGAAGCCATTGAACAGGAAAATGGACCCCAAGGTCACCACGTCGATCAGCCTTTTCCTTGGTGGAGTGATGATGATCCCCATATTGATCTTCGATGGGTCGCCTCTGATAAGGCCCATGGGTCTCTCGACCTGGTGTCTCCTCCTTTTCCTTTCATTCGTCACCGTGGGTGTTGCCTATCTTCTGTATTTCATGGGTCTTGAAAGGGTAAGGGTTTCCACCGGCAACTCCCTTATGTATCTCAAGCCGCTGATAGCCACTGGTCTTGCATGGGTGATTCTGAAAGAGGTCCCCTCCATTATGAGGGTCGTGGCGATACTTCTGGTATCGATATCGGTCTTCCTCGTCGTCAGGGAGAAATGGATCGCAGGCCGGTTCAAGCAGCGAGGAAAGTTTGATTAAATCCCACCCCAATATGGCTCCATGGGGTTCTTTTTTTGGGATGTGTTCTTCGGGGCCCTCCTGGTGGTGTCCATATCCGCATCCGTCGTGGGTTTGTTGGCCTACCGTTACAGAAGGGGGGCCGGGCCCCTTTTACTTGCAGTTTCGGGGATCCCGGGGGTGGTGGCGTCCGTCCTCTTCATACTGGAAAGCTCCGGGGCCCTTGAGGTGCCGCTGTGGATCCCGATAGCTTCCCTTGCTCTTTTTGCCGGTCTCATTCTAATTGCCGTGGCAGGGTGGAGGGGCAGAAGTTGAAAGCGGATCCCCTTGACCTTCCGCTCCGAAAGAGGATAACCGAGTACATACGCAGAAATCCGGGAGTGCACTTCAGGCAGATATCGAGGGACCTTGACCTGGCGATCGGTCAGCTTGACTTTCACCTGAACATGTTGATCAAAAATGAGGTTCTGGTAAGACAGGTTGACGCGGGGAATACCCGTTTCTATGTGAGGGACAGGTTCTCCAAAGATGAGAGAAAGGCCATGTCGATGCTCAGAAGGGAGATCCCTCGCGGCATAGTCCTCTTCCTCCTGGAGAAACCTGGCTCGACCCCTACGAAGATCCTCGATAACTTCTCCTTCACCTCCGCTACGATGTCATATCATCTCAGACGGTTGGAGAGAACAGGTATATTGAGGGCGGAGCAGGATGGAAGGGAAAGACATTATTTCATCGATGACCCCGAACTTGTGAGGTCCCTGATGGTCCTGTACAAATCCACTTTATTGGATACCATCGTCGATAAGGTCTATTGAGGGCCTCTGTAGTATCTGTTCTTTTTCAGGTCCAGCTCGGATCCGCCCGTTTCCACCTTCTTCGAGGATACCACGGACATCGCGCCTATGGTCAGAACTGTAATGACCACCGCTCCGCCGATGAAGTAGTAGATATGGTCGATGACGAAACCCGCCGCTTCCGCGACCCCGTCAAGGAGTAGGTCCATTATCGTAAGGGATCCGGAGAATCGCGCGTCACTAGCTTCAAGGGAAAGGTCCATGTTCACATCCATCACCGCGGTGGAGTTGACGATGTTTTCCTCGACCGTCGAATTTATATCCCGAAACTCATCCCCGATCAAAGCGGTTCCAGCGCTATGGATCATCAGTTGAGACATTTCCCTGCCATCCTCATTTCTGAGCGTAATGATCTTTCCGTTCTTCTGTTCCATCGGCGTATCATCGGACCAGCAGCATCCGCCCCCAACATTCCTCGTGTCGAGACCCAGCGATATGGAAAGGTTACCCTTCCCCGGGATCTCTTTGACAGTAATATGGTAATCCAGGGTCCTCTTACTTCCCCATTTATGGTAACTGAAACTCATGCTGATCTCCGAGGAGATGCCGGAATCAACCCCCTCATTCTTCCACTTTGCAGTGGAATTGTAATCAACCCCTATATAATCTAAGATACCGGTTTCCTGAAATTTCCATTCCTCATCCTCCACCTGTATATATAGGTCCACCGTGTCGTTCCTGAACCTCAGCTGCAGGACCTTCATTCCGATATCCTTTCCTGTATCCGTGCTTTCTATGGATGTCTCAGGTGTCTCCTTGCCGTATCTGAACATGAGGCCTTTTTCCAACTGACGGTTCTCGGTCGCCTGCTCCCATCTCGGTCCCTGCGGATCGCTACCGTCCATACCTGGACCTGATCTTGGACCCATGACATCATCCGTGGGCCCTCCCATCTGTGCGTTGACACCGATGCTTATAACGATCAGCATCATCGACAGGACCGTGGCGATGACGAGCGTTCCTGCTTTCATGTACCTGCCATTGACAGCAACTATATAATTTGTATATGGAACAGCTCTCTAGACGTCCCTATCCATCCAAAGTTTAACAACATTTTATCTTTCTTTTTATCCCTTTTCGATATCTAGAGGTTTGTTCCACACCTAGAGAGGCGTTCCATAACGGGGTTAAATACCCACCCCCATGGGATGGTGTGGTGCAATGTAGCACTGCAGGAGGTCAAAGAAATGAGAACGAAGGTCTTGGCTTTCGGAGGTCTCGCGGCCCTGGTGC
>JAFGJI010000210.1 GCA_016929175.1 Thermoplasmatota archaeon
ATTCAGGTTCGACAGTGACCGGGACCAGGATGATGACGGTTACACCAACCTCGAGGAGTTCCTGGGAGACGACGGGGAGTGGGGCCCCGTCGACGACAGCTCGGACCCCAACCAGCGCTCATCCACCCCACTCGTCAAGGATAAGGGAAGCGATGATGTCCTCATCGGACTCATCATTTTCGCCATCGTCGTGATCGCTCTGCTTGTCATTATAGTGATGTTCCTGTCCAGAAGAAGAACAATGGACTAGATATCAAAAAGGTCCCGGACGCTTAGATACCTCTGGCCCGTATCGGCGAACAGGCATACTATCAGCTTTCCCTCGTTCTCGGGTCTTTTCGCAAGCTCCCTTGCGACGAAAGCCGTCATTCCGGAAGTGATACCCACGAGCATTCCCTCCTTTCTAACGAGCTCCCTGCATGTATCGAATGACTGCTCTTCCGTCACGGTTATTATCTCGTCGATATTTTCTCTGTTCAGCAGCTTCGGTATGAATCCCGGGCTCGTCCCGGCCTGCCTGTGGGGTTTGAAGATACCTCTTGATATCATGGGAGCGATATGAGGCTCCGTCCCTATCACCTTGAGTGAGGGCTTCCTCTTCTTCAACGCTTCAGCGATCCCCATCGCGGTCCCCGTTGTCCCCAGTGCCGGGACGAAGATATCCATCTTTCCATCCGTGTCCCTCCACAGCTCCTCCGCGGTGGTGCGGATATGGGCCCCGGTGTTCGCAGGATTGGAATGCTGCTCGATGTAGAACGAGTTCGGTATCTCCTCCAGGAGCTCCAGGGCCCTCTTCTTGGAACCGGTCGTCCCGAACTCGGCGGGGGTAAGCTCAAGGTCAGCTCCGAACAGCTTCAGAAGCTGCTTCCTCTCTTCGGACTGTATCTCCGACATGCAGATCTTCAATTTGTATCCCTTCATAGCACAGATGAATGCGAGAGCGAGACCGGTGTTGCCGGAAGTTGCCTCGATGATGGTGGTACCCCCGTCGATCCTCCCCTCTCTCTCGGCGGTCTCGATCATGTTGAGAACGGGTCTATCCTTCACCGAATACGGATTGAAGAGCTCGAGCTTCGCAGCGATCCTCGCCCCTAGACCCTCGCCGAACCTGTCGAGGTATACCATGGGGGTGTTCCCTATCAGCTCGAGCATGCTCCCCTTGATGTCCATGGTGAGCCAAGCGGGCCCCTTCGATTTATCATTTTCCAGGATGGAGTATATATCCATCGATGCCGGCATATTATCAGGCAGAGGATGGGCTAACCGCCGCCCAGGAGCTCCCTGAAAGCCTCGTTCAGGGCAGGTACCACCTGGAAGAGGTCACCAACGATCCCGTAATCGGCAACCTTGAATATGGGTGCACTGGGATCCTTGTTGATGGCCACAACCACCTCCGACCCCCTCATGCCCACCTGGTGCTGGATCTTCCCGGATATTCCACAGGCGATATAGAGCTTCGGGGAGATGGTCTTCCCCGTCTGTCCTATCTGATCGGACCTGGGCCTCCAACCGGCATCGACCGCGACCCTGGATGCTCCAACGGTACCGTTCAGGGTGGCTGCAAGCTCCTCGAGCACGCGGAAGTTCTCCGCGTTTTTCATCCCCCCTCCCCCCGAGATGACGATATCGGCCTCCTCGATCCCCTTTACCCCTTCTTTCGAGGTTCTCACGATCTCTATTATCCTTACCGTTGCATCGATCATGCCTTCGTTCAGGTTCACCTCGAAGGTATCCGGCTTTTTTCCAAGCCCTCCCCTGGCCTTGAAGACGTTCGGACGGACGGTTGCCATCTGCGGCCTTACATCGGGGCTCACGATATCGGCCATTATATTCCCGCCGAAGGCCGGTCTCGACTGTATCAACAGTCCATCCTGAACGGCAAGTCCCGTGCAATCCGCCGTCAGGCCGACGGCAAGGGAAGCGGCCACCCTCGGTGCCAGGTCCCTGCCCGTATGGGTGGCCGGGAAGAGCACTATGCCCGGTCTGTGCTTGAGGATAAGTCCGGAAACAAGCGGGGCAAGGTTCCCGGTCAAGTACTCATCGAACCTGCTCTCCGATGAGAAATGGACCACATCCGCTCCGTGGTCTCCGAGCACAGTAAATGTCTCAGGTGCCCCCGAACCGAATACCATGGCGCCGACCTCCTCTCCAAGCTCATCGGCGAGCTCCCTGGCCCTGGATACGAGCTCCAGTGCGGAATGCATGAGCTTCCCTCTCCTTGTTTCACAGTATACCCAGACACCCCTGTAGCTGGAGTGGTCTACCTCCTTGCCCCTGGGCCTCTCGAACTCGATCGCATCGAATCTGCAATGCTTCACACAAGCACCGCAAAGGGTGCATTCGGGGCCGATCACGGCCTTTCCGTCCTTCATCGAGATGGCGTTGAAGGGACAAGCCTTCACGCAGGCAGCGCATCCCACGCACTTCTCCCTCATGATCTCTATCCCCATCTAATCTACCCCCCCGACGATGTTCCTGTCCATAAGGATCCGGGCCAGCGATCTCGAGGCTTCCCGGGCGTCCCCCGGGATAATGGTGACCTCCCCGCGAGGGGGAGGGGAATAGGTCCTCCGGACCCGGGTGGGGGAGCCCTGAAGCCCGAGGTCTGATGGGTCCGCTCCGATCTTTTTGCTATCCCAGACCTTGTAGGGTTTGGACTTCGTCTTCAGGATGCCCGGCATGGGAGGCACTTTCGGAACGAAGGAGGGCGGTGGAACGCAGGTGACGAGGACCGGGGTTTCGGATTCCAGGACCCTGGAGCCGTCCTCCATCTGCTGCTCCACCCTCACCTTGAGATCGTGGGTCAGTGAGACCCTCTCCGCGTAGGTTAGCTGAGGGATATCCAGGAGCTGGGCCATTTCCGGGCCCACCTGGGCCGTGTCGCCGTCTATGGCCTGGAGCCCGCAGAAAATGATATCCGCATCTCCCATCTCCTTCACGGCCCCCGAAAGGGCGATCGAGGTGGCCCAGGTGTCGGATCCCGCAAAGGCCCTGTCCGAGAGCAGGACCGCTTCATCGGCGCCCAGTGCCAGGGATTTTAAGAGCACCTTCCTCGCCTGGGGAGGGCCCATGGAGAGGACGGTCACTTTCACATCAACCCTCTCCGCCTTCAGCCTCAGGGCCTCCTCGAGTGCGAACTGATCATAGGGGTTCAGGATGCTCTCGACACCTTCCCTTATCAGGGTGTTGGTCTTGGGATCGATCCGGACCTCGGTTGTGTCCGGTACCTGCTTGACGCATACGATAATTCTCATTCCGTCCACCTCCTACCTGCTCCGGAACACCTCTTTGATCTTCGTCGCTACCAGGTCCATATCCTGGACCATCCCCTTCTGGGCGGCTATTATCTTATACATCCTGGTCTCCTCGACCATTATCTGGGCATCCCCCGAACCCGCCCCCATCACGAGCTCGATGCCCTCGAGGAGTATCTTGTGGGCAGCCTGCCTCGCCCTGATCCTTGCCATGGCCTTCATCATCTCCCTGTCATAGGGAAAGGCGTCGCTGTATTCGTCCATGGCAGCTGTCTCGCAGAACACCATCGCCACCTCGGCCTCGGCGGAGAGCTCTCCCAGCTTGAACATCACATGCTGGTTCCTTGTGAGCTTCTGCTGTCTGCATCTCTCGAATATGACATTGAGCCCGTTAAGGGCAAGTGACATGTGGTCGGCGCCCACGTTTGAGACCTTTTCGTGCAGCCTCGCCATCCTTCTCGACATCTCATGGAACAGGGTGGACCTGGTCTTCAGATGGTCCTGCCACCTGTTCCTCGCTATCGTCATCTCCATTATCTCGTTCGTGCCCTCGTATATCTGTGTTATCTTGACATCACGCTTGATCTTCTCCACCATGTACTCCCTCACATAGCCATATCCGCCAAGAGCCTGAATTGCAGCTTCTGCCGCAGCGTTTCCAACATTGGTGGAGAAGTACTTGGCAATGGCACCTTCCGTCTGCAGGTCCCCGTCACCCTCGTCGATCCTGTGGGCTACATGCTCGATGTAGGCCCTTGCCGCCGCAAGCTTCACCGCATACGGAACTATCAATTTGTGGGTGTAACCCTGCTTATCTATAAGATATCCTCCGGCCTGCAACCTGGTCTGGGCGTATCTCACGACCCTCTCCAGGGCTTCCGATCCTGCTCCGAGGCCGAAGGCGGCCACCATCAGCCTGGTGTAGCCGAACACCTCCTGGGCCTGTGACAGGCCAAGCCCCTCCGCCCCACCGACAAGGTTCTCGACAGGGACGAAGATATCATCCATTGTGAAGGCCACGGTATTGGCCAGCCTGATTCCGTGCTTGTCCTCCGGTGTACCGTA
>JAFGJI010000211.1 GCA_016929175.1 Thermoplasmatota archaeon
AAGATGATGAGAAGCCCTGTCATCGGGGAGGCCCCCAGGCCGACCAGGCTGTAGTAGTAAACGGAAGCGACGAACTCCTTGAAGCTCTGCAGCAGGATGAGGGCCCCGACGGTAACGGCTACAACCCACAGGACCGCATGCTGGGTCGTGGATTTCAGCTCGACGGGACCCTTTCTTTTGGACCTGTCCGTTCCACGTTCCTTTTTCCCCAAAAGGGACACCCCGCCTTCTGCAAGGCGATATGTATTTATCACCTTGTTGGTCAATACGGTGGCGGAGGATGAAGATGTATCTCGATCTCCCGCAGTTCAGACACCTTCAGTGGATAGTCAACAGACCTGCCCCGGTCCATGATCTTGCCTGGAGCAACATCCTGCCGGACTGGCAGGGAGTGATCGAGGGCAACAATGCCCCCGAACTGATCTCCGCCTCCGACCCGGAGGGGGACCGGGGGTTCAGAGAGCACCTGGCCGCCAGATACGGTGTGGACAGCTCCATGGTCGTCCTCACGAACGGGTGCTCTGAAGCTAACTTCCTTGGGTGCTTCTCCGCACTCAGGAAGGGATCAAAGGTGCTGGTCGAGAAACCAGTGTATACCCCGCTGCTGGAGCTTCCGAGGTCGATGGGATGCGAGGTGAGCACCATCAAGAGGAGGCCGGACAGCTACAGGTTCGACCTGAAGGAGCTTGATGAGAAACTGGAGACCATCCAACCCGACCTATTCATCTTCCAGAACCTGAACAATCCCACCGGTAAGGCTCTCTTCGGTGATGACCTGAAGGATTTGGCGAGGGTACTCGGGTCCCACGGGACCATTGTACTTGTGGATGAGGTCTACAGGGATTTCGCCATGAGCGTGACCGACGGCAGGCTCGAGAACGCTTTCCCGTCCATGGTCGAACTTTACGACAGGGCGATGATATCCTCCTCAGTGACAAAGGTCTACGGGGCCGGCGGACTGATGGCGGGATGGCTCGTCGGTCCGAGACGTTTGATGAACAGGGCCAGAAGGCAGAAGCTCTACACAGTTCCCATGGTGAGCCACACCGGGAACAGGACCGCTCTCGAGATATTGAGGAAGAGAGATAAAGTGATGCCAGGCTGCCTTTCTGACATCCGTGAGAAGCTGAACCTCGTATCCCTCTGGGCCAAAGGTCGATCCGATGTCCACTGGTCCGATCCCGACGGATGCGCCGTCGGATTCCTGAGATACGATCATGAGATACCCTCCATCGATGCATGCGAGAGATTGTACAAGGATCACGGGGTGAGGGTGATACCCGGCGAGTTCTTCCACCTGGAGAAGGGGTTCAGGATGTCTGTCTCCAAACCCTACGATATCGTGAAGGGGGCCCTTACCAAGATAGACAGGTTCTTCGATTCACTCTGAGAATGCCTCGAACTCCTCCAGGGTTGTCAGTCTGTGCCGTGTCAGGTACCTTGCATGCGCCTTCCAGTTCCTCATTCCTGAAAGAGCATCCACCCGGTTGATGAGACCTTTCATGTCCTCCAAGATGAGGGGTGGTTTCTCAAGGGCCTTTTTCACGGTCTCCCTGATGACCCACACACCCAAGGGCGCCCAATAATCTCCCGTTATCCATCTTATCACCGTGAAGCCCGCATTCCTTTCGATCTTTTCCAGATACTGAGCGATGGAGAGCCTTGCCGCGTAGTAAGCACCGGTTATGTTGGAAGCATAGCCCTTTCTTCCCAGGGGGCCTTCGTGGTCCGTGATCACAGGGCTCTGACCCCACAGGGAATCGTTCTGCCACTGCTCCAGCATCTCGAACCTGAAGGGAGGGGGGTAGAGGGCTACCAGGAAATGGTTCCCGAACCTATCCGCGCTGAAAAGCATGTAGCGGTCAAGCCCTTCCTTCCGGACCACCCGGTCCTTGATATCATTGGACAGTAAGTCGTCCAGAGCCGTTATGGTCCACCTTGTGGGAACGAGCTTCCTCTTCTTGCCTTCACCGAGAAGGCCCACGGAAAAGAGTCTCACAAGATGGCCAAGGGGGATCCCAGATCCGAAGAGGTCGACCGATGCTTCCGTGGCCTTCAGGTCCGTATCCGATGTCGCCTTCTCGACGGGACCTGGCACCCCCGGGTTCTGGTTGAGGTCAACCCTGTTGACGTTGACAGAGGGGCCCATGGGCATGGAGATAGAATCGACCGAGGGCGGCTCCAGACCCTTTCCTCCATGGCGGATCACCCCCATCTCGGTATCGATGGACCTTGCTGAAAGTGAGAGCTCCTGAACCGAATCCAGGAGCTTTCTCCCCCTCACGGGCAGTTTTCTTTCCACCTCAAAAAGGGGCTCTGATCCCATATCTCTTGCATTTTTCGAGGTCCTCACATCGAGGCGGTACTTGCCCCTTATCATGGAGGACCGGATCGAGTACACGTCCTCGATGGACCTTCCGAAAAGGAATTCCGGGGATTCAAGCCTTCCTGGAAGTGGCAGGTCCACGGGGCTTGTGAGGGGTCCGATCGTGATACGCGGATATCCATACCTTCCCACGAAGACGGAAGGGGGCGACGGCCCTTCGATCGAATCACCGATGGGCTCCATCGGCCGGGTCCTCTCCCTCACCCTCTCGAGAAGAGGACATCTGCCCAGACCGCAGAGGTCCTTTGTGCCCTTGCACCTGGAACAGTAGGGAAAAGCCATATGGTCTTTAAGTGTTTGATGCGTATAAAACGGTGCCCCAAGCCATGCCCTCTCGTCCGGCAAGTTTCAAATAAGGCCTATCGCATGGGGACCCAAAATCCAGGTGAGAATATGCCCAGAGAACTCGATCTCGAGAAAATGAGGCACGGAACGGTCCTTCTGAAGAGGGGCTTTGCAAGGATGCAGAAGGGTGGTGTCGTCATGGACGTCACCAATGCCGAACAGGCCCACATCGCCGAGGAAGCCGGTGCGGTGGCGGTCATGGCCCTTGAGAGGGTCCCTGCCGACATAAGGGCCCAGGGGGGGGTTGCGAGGATGGCCGACCCGGTCAAGATAATCGAGATAATAGACAACGTCTCGATACCGGTCATGGCCAAGGCCCGGATCGGTCA
>JAFGJI010000212.1 GCA_016929175.1 Thermoplasmatota archaeon
CAGAGAAATACTTGAACATGGAACACACATGGCCCTTTACAAGGTTGCATCCGAGTTCAACCTTCCTGAGATCATAGAGGATTCACTCGCTTTATCAACACGAATAGACAACATAGGAACGAAAATAGTTGTTCTGGCCATTAATAAGATCACTTCGGATATGACAATAAGATCCGTTCAGAACTGGTTCTCACGCTCATCGCTAAAGGATAGAATAGAACTCACATCGGATGATCTCACTCCAAAGAAGGTCAGAGGTGTACTTGATCTACTCTCCGAATCAAAACCGGATGTTGGCGGAATAATCGAACAAACCATAACGGATAGGATCAAAGAATTGTATCCGGATGATCTGGATGTTGCAGTGTATGACCTCACAGCATTGACATACTATGGCGAGGAGAATGACCTGGCCCAGTATGGTCATGAGTATCAGGTCACGGGAGAGAAACAGATCAACATGGTAATGGGAGTGACCTTGAAAAACAAACTTCCACTACATCACAAAACCCTACCCGGAAAGATCGTTAGTGTTTCCACCATCCATTCATTTGTCAAGGAACTGAAACTGTCCGGAGTAAAGAACGTAGTATTGATACTTGACAGAGGTTTTTACAGTAAACGGAACATAAATGAGATAGTCTATTCCGGACATAATGTGATCGGTGCTCTGGCATCAAATCTGAAGATAACAAGGAGCGCCCTGACAAAGAGCGTGAAGATAGAGAATTCACGTAATCTGTTGAAGTATCCTGACCATGTGATATTCTCCAAGGAATTCAAAGAGGATGATTTTCGAGTAATGGCCTATCATGATGTTGAGAAGAAAGATAGGCAGATAAGATCGTTCTATGAAGGACTGGCTGAGGTTGAGGATCGGTTGGAAGAGATATCCAAGGAGAAATTCGACACCAGAACCGATCTGGACGAGGAACTTGATGGGATCTGTGGGCATTATAGGTCATATCTAAGTTTCAAGTTCAAGAAATCATATAATCGCTGGACGTTCACATACACGCTCAAGCACAATTCAATTCAGAAAACCACCAACAAGTATGGAAAGACAATTCTGTTCACAACAACCGATCTGAGTGCTGCGGATGTTCTGAAAACCTATCGTGAAAGGGATGTCATCGAGAAGGTCTTCCAGTTGATGAAAAAATATGGTTTGACTCCTGTAAACTCCAACAAAGAAGAATCAACTCGCTCCAGGATCCTATTATCATATGTTGGGTATTTGATGTTGAGCCTTCTTCGAATGAAGCTGGATGAAGGTACATCCTTGGATTCCTGTTTGAAGACCCTTGGTGAGGTCAGAGAAGCCTCATTCAGCGATGGCAGTTTGGAACTACCAGAGCTTACCAAACCTCAAAAAGAGGTCATGGAAATGGTTGGGTTATTGTAGTGATAAAACAGGGCACATCTGGGTACTAATGTCCTCATTACTTTTTAGTGGGATAGATATCCACCCGATATATTTCCAAAGTTGTGGCAAGATATTGAAGACCTAATTAAAGAAGGCACCATTAGATCGCCACAAGAAGTCTATGATGAATTATCGATCAAAGATGATGACATTTTCTCTTGGGCAAAGAAACATTCTGAACTTTTTATCGAGATGGATCAGAACCAGATCGACGAAGTTTTTTCATTGATGGCAAAATATCCCAATATGATCGATCCATCAAAAACAAGAACAGATGCAGATCCTTTTGTAATTGCTTTGGCGAAAAATACCAACGCAACCGTTGTTACTTATGAAACCCAAGTCGGAATGAATGCGAAAAGGATCAAGATACCAAATGTGTGTGTTCTTGAAGGTATCCGATACATCGATCCTCTTGCATTCCTCAGAGAATTGAAATTATTATATTAAATCGGCCCCTTGGTCTTCGATTGCCATTCACTGGCTTCACTTTATCCGTTCTGACCGGGGACCGTACCTATCCGGAACGTTTCGAATCCGGGAAGAGGTTCGACCTTGGGCTTTTTTTCGAAATGAACAATATCACACCCTTTCTCACCCCACTGGAGAACTCGATTGAATACCTGGTGATCCTTCCTTCATCCTCAGGAGTCAAAGTAAATGATGTGTATGGGATATCCATCCTGTCGCCAGAGTATACCGTATCCGATAACGATAACCCATTTCTGTTATGATCGGACACACGCTTCCATGAATGGAAAATGAAAGTTTTTCCTGATCCACCTCGCATCCATTCATACATTTACCAAGATAACCAGGATAAGATCCTGGGATAGGATTTAATAATCAACCTTGAATGTTCCGCCATGAAAGGTTGGAACGGTCCGGGGAAGAGGCCACCAAAGAGGAAGGGCGGAAAGAACCCTTCCCTGTTAAGAAGGCTTCTCGAGACCGATCTGGAGAAGAAGGACCGTTTTACCAAGGTCTTTCAATTCCTGTTCCCCTGGACCTTGCTGATAACCATCGCCACCGCATCCGTCCTTCTTTTGTACGCATTCGAGGATTGGGACGTTGCCAGTCATCTCGTCGATATCTGGATATTCTACACCCTCCCCCCTGCAGGAAAGGAGACCATAATCCCGAAAGCGGTTGCAGGAGGGGTCCCTGCCTGGATAGCGGGACCCTCAACCACGATAGTAGACTCATGCGTTTCACTTTTCCTCATCTGGAACTATGACTGGGTGAAGAAGATCCCTTTCCTTGGTCCCGCTCTCGAAAGGGCCGAGGAGAAGGGGAGAAGGAAAGTAGAAAGAACAAGATGGTTCAGAAGGGCAGCTTTCCTGTTCACCACCCTTGCCGTCTTCGTGCCTCTCAGCGGTTCCGGAGGCTTCGGAGGGACCATCTTCGGCAGGGTCCTTGGCATGCATCCATATGTCGTTCTTATTGCTGTCTTCACAGGTTCGCTCCTGGGATCCACCATCTTTGCAATACTATCCGAGAGGATGGTCGATTTCCTGGAAGGAACCCCCTTTCTGGACTTTCTGAACAACCTGAACATGATCCAGATCGTTATCGTGATAATCGCGGTGGGCTTCCTTGTATACGCCATAAGGAACCCGAAGAAGGCTGCCGAGACAACGACCAGGGCTGTAAGCAAAGCCATAGATACCACGGAAAAAGCCATGTTGGCGGCGGAGGAAAGGCGGAAGAAGGTCACGGCGTCCACGATCAACGGGACCAGGTCGACCATGAAGACCATGGGAAAGGTGAACAGGGCCGTGGTCGACCTGAACCTGGATATCGCCACAAGACCCATAGAGATGATCGGCCCCCACGGACCCAGGATCGCAAGGTCTGCAAGGAGGGCCGGGAAGAAGACAGTTGACACCATGCACAGAACGGCCGGAAAGGTCATCGACCATGCGATAGGGATCGGGGAGAAGGCCACCAACTGGACCGCGAAGGGGATGGGGGACCTTACCCTGGAAGGCCTCGGTGAGACAAAGAAAGCCTGGAATGGGGCGGGGAAAGTAATGATAAAAGGCGGTGAGAGGCTCGAGGGCATGGTAAAGAAGAAGAGGAAGCCAGAAGAACAACAGGATACAACGGGTGTTCAGGGAACGACCTCCGATGAAGAATGATCCCCTGTTGACGGATGGACCCTTCTAAATCTATATTACCTTAAAATGCATCGCATGGTCCATGAGCACGAAGAAGGTCCTCGTCACCGGGGGAGCGGGTTTCATAGGAAGCCACCTTGTTGATGCACTTCTCCTGCGCGGGCATGATGTGGTCGTGTACGACAACCTATCCTCGGGAAGAAAGGAGTTCCTGGACCACTGCATGGACCGCATAGAGTTCCTTCGTCGGGACCTCGTGACCGATAAGGGGCTGGCAGGACTATTGAAGAACATCAATCATGTTTACCATGTGGCCGCCAATCCGGATGTGAGGATAGGAGCGGACGACACCTGGACCTCCGTGGAGCAGAACATCATGGCCACATACAACCTTCTGGAGGCCATGAGGATCGCAAGGCCCGATACCCCCCCTTCCATATCATTCACCTCGACCTCGACGGTCTACGGGAACGCAACCATGCTTCCGACACCGGAGGACTACGGCCCGCTCATGCCAATATCCCAGTACGGTGCCAGCAAGCTCGCGGCAGAAGCCCTGATATCGGCCTTCTCTGACAACTTCGGGATCAAAGCCTCCGTTTTCAGGTTCGCAAACGTCGTCGGTTCGAGGTCCACCCACGGCATTCTGTTCGATCTCTACCACAAGCTCAAGAAGGACCCGAAGAGATTGGAGATCCTGGGGGACGGACTGCAGAGGAAATCCTACATCCACGTTTCGGACTGCGTTGAAGGTCTTCTGCATGCAACGGAGACCCAGACCTCGATGTTCGAGTACTTCAATTTGGGGACCGATGACTATGCGGTGATAAAACAGATCCCCGGCATCGTGATAGATGCCATGGGGCTAAAAAACGTCGAATTACACTACACCGGGGGTCATAAAGGAGCAGGATGGAAGGGGGACGTGAAGTACATGTCCCTGGCGATCGACAAGATCCTTGCCACGGGATGGAGATACAGGTATAATTCGATCGAGACCCTCAAGAAAGCTGTGAGGGAGATCATATCAGACCTCGAACAATGACCGGTCCACTTTTTAGAACAGGGTGAAGCACCTTAACATCGGATAGAGTATAATACATGCAGGAAAATGTTGGTGTATGGTGGAGCCTGAGATCGATCTGTCCTTCATCCCGACCGGTCTGGACAATCCATACCGGATACAATCGTTCCTGGACAGTATCCCGTACGATCCTTCACCGGAATGCAGGTCCCCAAGGATCGTCCTTGACGAAGCGAGGGCTCACTGTTTCGAAGGGGCCCTCCTCGCCGCAGCGTGCCTGAGGAAGCTTGGACACCCCCCTCTTCTCGTAGACCTCAGGGCAGAGAACGACGACGATCACGTCATCGCCGTGTTCAACAGAAGGGGCTTATGGGGGGCCATAGCCAAGTCCAATTTCACCACCCTCAGGTTCAGGGAGCCCGTCTACCGAACGATCAGGGAGCTCGCCATGTCCTATTTCGACCTCTATTTCAACACTATCGGTCAGAAGACCATGAGATCCTACTCTGCACCCTTTGACCTCTCAAGGTTCGACAACAGGCAGTGGATGACAACCAAGGATGACCTGGAAAATATCGGAGAAGCCCTTGACCGGTCCAGGCACTATCCCCTCATCGGACCTGAGATGGTCGC
>JAFGJI010000005.1 GCA_016929175.1 Thermoplasmatota archaeon
CAAGAGGTATGTCCGGTGCTCGAAATATCCGGGGTGCTCAAAGAGCTACCCACTCCCACAGCGTGGAAAGATCGATTTCACCGGCAGATCCTGTGAGGTATGCAGATCCCCGATGATAGTGATGTACCGGAAGGGTGCCAGACCTTTCGAGGTTTGTATCAATCCACAATGCCCCTCCAGGTCCCGGGAGGAAAAAGGAGATGAGGAGAGCTGATCATTTCTCCATCTCCACTCAGAGCCTTGAAAGAAGGGGGATAGAGTTCCAGAAGCATCGGTTCATGGATCTGGAGCCTCCTGTGATAATGGGAATACTGAACATCACTCCGGACTCTTTTTCCGATGGTGGCTTCTTCCTATCAATCGATGATGCTGTCGCCCGGGCCCATGAAATGGTGAACCACGGGGCAGCGATGGTCGACGTCGGAGGGGAATCGACACGCCCTTTCGCAGAACCCGTACCCCTCGAGGAGGAGATCAGGAGAACACTTCCTGTGATCGAGAGACTTGTGGATGAGCTGAATGTTCCGATCTCCATAGACACAAGGCATCAGGAGGTAGCCAGAGCTGCCATCGAGGCCGGAGCCAGCATTGTCAACGACGTGAATGCTCTTAGAGGCCCGGGAATGGAGGATATCGTCCTTGAAACCGGGGTTTGTGCCGTTATCATGCATATGAAGGGGACGCCCCTTGATATGCAGGTCTCCCCCTCCTATGATGATGTCATGGAAGAGATCCTCTCTTTTCTGAAAGAAAGGGTCGAACACATGACAGAGATGGGTATCAGAAAGGACCGGTTGATCCTCGATCCGGGGATCGGTTTCGGAAAGAGGGTGGGAGATAATCTGACAATTATCAGGGAGCTATCCATTTTTTTGGATATAGGATGTCCAGTGCTCGTGGGCGCCTCCCGAAAATCCTTCATCGGAAAGGTTCTTGGTCGAGAGGTCAATGAGAGATTGGAAGGATCCCTCGTCTCCGCAGTTCTTGCGGTAATGAACGGTGCTTCGATCATAAGGGCGCATGATGTCGGCGAAACAAAACGGGCCCTTGATATGCTTGGAGCAATAATTGATCCGGAGATATTCAAATAAAAAAAGCCGCTCCCTTTTCGGGAGCGGCATGGTAGTTCCGCTTATGGTCAATCACAGGTTCTTCTTCTCACCGCATAGCGGGCACTCGACCGAGTTTGCTCCGGATGGAATATCTATGGAAGATCCGCATAGGTCGCATGTGGTGGTCTGGGGTGAAGCCGTCTCTCCCGGCAGGGATTCGGTCTTTGTGAGCTCTTCCGGTGTCGGGACTGCTCCCGGTGTGGTTCCGGCCACTGTTCTTCTTCTTCTGGGTGCTTCCGGTTTCGGCTCTGACTGCGGTTCCGGTTCGGGAGCGGGTGCTGGCACCGGTTGGGGTTGCGGTGTTTTCTGTGGTTTTGGTTCAGGCTGTTTTGAGGGTGGCAGGTTCGGTGTTTCGGTGAGGGTCTTTGCTCTTTTTACGGGTACGACCTGCTGTGCAGCGATGGGTGGGAGCGAGACCCCCATTTCCTTGACCTGTGGCAGGAGCGGTGCTTCCACACCTGTGAGTGTTTCGTATCTCTGTACGATCTTTGCTTCCATGGCGATGTTTCTCATCACCCTGCTCTTTTCCATTGCGGCTCTTCTTCTGAAGACGACCATTGCCGAGATGAGTATGATGAACACTGCCAGGATGAGGATCAGTATGAGAATGTCCCAGTATGAGTACTGTTCATTGCTTGTGTCCTCTTCTATGATCAGTGGGTTCAGTGGCTCGGGGTCGAGTTTGTCGTTGACCCCATCGAGGTCCGAATCCTTCAGTCTGGGATTGGTTCCGATCCTTTCCTCCTCTATATCGAGGAGTCCGTCGTTATCGTCGTCCTCGTCGGTTCCGTCGGGTATTTGGTCCCCGTCGGTGTCCATCTCGTCTGGGTGAAGCCTGACATATATGGATATGGAGTCGGTCACCGTGAACTCTGCGTCCGAGACGTAGAGTGTTACGACATGCACTCCCCTTCCGAGGTCGGATGCTTTGATGGAGAATGTTTCCTCCTGACTTATTACCGTTTTGTCTGCGAGTACCCATCTGAATGTCAGCTGTGAGAAATCGGGGTCGGAGCTTCCGGATGCGTCGAATTCCACGGTTTGCTGTGTGTCGTATACTGCCTGCATTTCGGGGCTTGATATCTCCGCGAGCGGTGGGTTGTTGACGACCCTTGCCTCTATGTTGATGGCGAAGTCCTCCGATATGGAATATCCGTTCCCTGCGACATCCATGGACCTCCATCTGATGTAGTTGGTGGACCCAGGTTGGAGGAGCAGTGGTGCTACCGTCTCAGCCCTAACTGTGTTCTCATCCTCGCTGAGTCCGGCTGATATCCATCCTCCGTAGTTTGTGAGTCCGTTTCTTGAAACGGAGTATTGAACTGTTGCTGCATCCACTCCCGATCCGAGGTCGTTGACAATGATGGACGCTGTCACGATGTTGTTCTCGAGAGGCTCGGGGGATGGTGCAGGGTCGGTGAATGTCAGTGCAGTGATGTCCACCCAAATGTTTGCCGGGTTGAACTTCGTAGCATTCTCCTGATAGTTCGGGTCCTGGTTATCTACCAGTTCGGTCAAACCCATGTTCCCTGCTTCATCCCGCACCCTGAACCAGACGAAGTTGTCCTTGCCTTCCTTGAGGTTCAATATCTTGACTGATAGTGTGTATGTGTGGATCGATCTGTCCACGTTTTCTCCCACAACCGTATAGGACGCTCTGTTCCAGGTAGCCGTGTCCCTTGCAGCGGTTGTCATGTCCATGGTGAGTGCATACTCGAGTGTCGACAGTTTGAGATGTGGTCCTTGTTCGCTGAGTACCACATCCTTGATCCTGATGGTCACGGGAACATCGTCCGTGTTGTACCACATCCCTCCCGTGTAGGACGGGACTGGGCTGTGTATGGATACCTTCTGTGAATCCTTTACGAATTCGTGCATAGATCTTTGTCCCGGATTGCCGACCTTGTCTACAGCCCACACGTAGAAGGTGTATATTCCGTCCCCTGCCAGTTGGAGTTCCGCCAGGAGATCCTCTGTGCTGTTCATCTCGAAGAATCCATCTGGTCCTTCTATCTGGTATTGATAATGGTCGATCTCCACTTGTGAATCGTATGCCGGGTCCCATGTTGCCCAGACCTGTTCGTCGTTGTCCCATCTTCCTTCGGGGTCTGTCTCGCTGTCTGCGTGGAATGCGAGATTTGGCGGTGCATCGGGTCCGATGAAGTCGAGTGCGACGTAGAAATCCGGAATGATTGATAGGTCCTCCATCCTGTTGACGTATTTTTCATGTATGATGATGTTCACCCTGAAAACGTATCTTCCTGAGTCCACGTTTGTGGGTATCTCGAAGTAGAGGTCGTATCCAGCCGATGTCCTGTTCTCGAATATCCTTCCGTATGAGTCTATAATTCTGATGAAGAACTTGTTGTTCATGGGTGAGACGTCCGTTCCGTGGTATACGACCCTTACGCCTGTTACTATCATTGGCGGTCCGCCCGCAAGGAAATCTCCTCTGTATATCTCATCCGATCCTCTGAAAACGTGTATATCATCATCGCTGAATGTGAGGTCCTTCTCGACATGCAGCCAGTCCTTGTATTCGATCTCCCGGTATACTCTCGCAGTGGATACCCTTCCGATAACATCGAATGGGGTTTGGGTCAGGAAGTTCATGCTTATTCTGATTGATATGTAGACCTCTGCGTTGTGGTAGTCGATCATCTTGAACTGAGATCTTTCGGGGACCACCCGAATGCCCCCTTGTATGTTCTGCCTGACGTAGAATGTCTCGTTCACTGGAGCATAGGCAATCTCGTATGATAGACCCACATATTCCGCCTTGAGATTGAAGATTATGCTTATCTCCTGTGCCTCCACTACTGTCCATGTGTCGTTGAACCTTATCTTGAACGTGTAGATGCCGTCCCCTATCTGGTTGTCAGCCGGTTCATATCTGTTCCCGCCGGCCTCTGCAGTGAGGATATTGTGTTCATATCCATCAGCGTCCATCAGTTCGAATGATTGGACATGCATTTCAGGAGGAACGGACAATATCACATAGGCTCCTCCGCAGTAACTCAATCCGGTCTGTGTGTTCTGATGATAGAAAGCTCCGAAGAACAGGTCAAGATAACCGTCGGAATTGAAATCTCCGGCTGACAGGCATGGATAATAGTAGTATCCGAGGTAATCGTAGTATGCGCCCTTGATGGTGAAATCGGGTGTGGCGCCCGACCAATCCGACCGACCGTAATAAAGTGTCAACTCGCCCCCGTAAGAGCTTCCCTTGTAGTAGGAACCACCGTATACGTCATCTATCCCGTCATTGTCGAAGTCATCTACATGTAATTGTGTCATTCCCGATAAGGTGACATAGTTCGGGTGATCTGAATATCTCATCCTTGTTGTCCATGTTGCTCCGCCGAAGCTGTCGAGGTCGCCATCGCCAAAGAACAGGTATCCGTTTCCCGAGCTTGACCCTTGTGACACAACGAGATCGGAAAAGCCGTCTCCGTTGAGATCCCCGCCAAAGACATATCCCCCGAAGTAATTGCTGCTCGTTCCCGAATACATCCAGTGATGTTTGGGGAGGTCCGGATCATCCTCTGCGAGGTCCGCAATGGTCATGTCCTTTGTCCATTTGGACCTGTCGCCTTTGGTCCCTTCCAGTATGTGAACGCCCCCGCAATATGTAGTATAGGTAGTTGGATCGGCGCTGTCGAACCAGACCTCCTCATACCCTCCGACGATGAGTTCGCCGGCCCCGTCACCGTTCATGTCGCCGATGAACGGTCTCTGGGCACCGAGACTTTCGTATGCGTAGAAATACATCGAGGTGTCGACCTGCTTTCCGTAGACGGATGCGTCATATTCCCCTTTGGTCGTGTCATATTGGGAGTTCCAGGTCGGTTTCCCCCACCAGATGTAGGTCATACCCCAGACACCGTAATTGGAACTCAGGTCCTCGTCAGTGTAATAGGGGGCGTTGAAAACAGCCTCATCATACCCGTCCCCGTCGATGTCACCGGCCCCGCAGAAGTGCCCGAAGTAACCTGTTTTGTAAGTCCCCAGATCACCCTTGAAGATCACATCCGCATTTGAGTCCTTCATGGTGGCTTTCTTGGGCCATGTGGTCTTTCCGAAGAAGATGTATCCCCCACCGGCATAGTTGTTCGCACCATCGGCACCGACAAGAAGGTCCTCTATGCCGTCCCCGTTCACATCACCCATGGCAACGCACATACCGAAGTAGCCATAGGTTGAAGTCCCCGAGATGGTGATATTCGCGTTACTGGGATCGTTCCAGGGATGGACATTTTTCATGCCGAAGTAGATGTAGACTTCACCGCTATCGCTGTTCTCTCCCTGAGCGGCCACTATGTAATCATCAAATCCATCACCGTCAATATCACCAGAACATACAGAAGAGCCCATATAGGAATACTGGGTGGTTCCTTCCCACATCTGGTCCGCTTTGTCTCCGTTGTAGAAGTCTGTCACCCCTTCCAGCCTCTTATCGTCCTTTCCCATTATCTGATGGTCCGCTTCCACCTCCTCGGGAACGAGTTGGATTCC
>JAFGJI010000213.1 GCA_016929175.1 Thermoplasmatota archaeon
CTCTACAAGAACCTGTCAGGTGGTCTGAAACAAAGGGTAGGCTTCGCAGCTGCACTTGTGAACGATCCGACCATCGTCTTCCTGGATGAACCCACGACCGGGCTTGACCCTGCTGCGAGACATGAGGTCTGGAGGGTCATCAAGGGATTGAGGAAGGATGGGAAGACCATCTTCCTGACGACCCATTACATGGAGGAGGCGCAGGAACTCGCGGACCATGTCGCGATCATAAACCACGGCAGGATAATCGCGGAGGGAAGCGTTGATGAGCTCATCGACAGATACGGCAAAGGGATGGTCCTGAACTTCACGGGGGCAGACGGGAAGCTCGTCAGTTTCCTGAAAGGGACCGGATGTGGTGTCCTCGAATGGGAAAAGGGGTGCAGTGTGACCGAGGGGAAGGAGGGACAGGTCTCACTGGCCATCGAGAACAAGGACCAGCTCCTGGGGATCCTTGAACTTGTGAGGGGTGCAGGATTGGAATACAAGGGAATAAATGTCCGCAGGAGTAATCTGGAAGAGGTCTTTCTCTTACTGACCGGAGAGTCCCTGAAGAACGGAGGCGATCGGAAATGAGGGGGGGACGCATTCTTTCCGTTTTCTACGTGAATATCAAGGAGCTCTTCAGGGATAAGGGTGGCATATTCTTCACTTTCCTCTTTCCCATTCTGCTTATGGTCCTCTTCGGTTTCATATTCTCCGATGTGGAGGAGACAATATATGATATCCACATTCAGGACCTTGACGGGTCGGAGGTATCGGAGAACTTCACATCGGCACTAAAAGGGATGAACACATTCAAGGTCCACGAGATCGACCCCGAAAGGGATGTCAATGATCTCATAGAGGATAATGATCTGGATTTCGTCGTCGTTATCCCCCCGGGTTACGGAGATTCCATCCATGCCGCGGCCATGGGTGATATGAACTCTTCGGTGAACATCACGGTCAAATACGATCCCTCCATCCAATCCACGCAGGTCAAGATGTCCATCTTGAACTCGGTCCTTCAGGAGATGAACGAGAAGGTCTCGGGGGGAAGGAAGATCTTGGGAATGGACCCCGAATCCGTGTTCACGGAGAGTTTCGAATATATAGATTTCTTCATTCCCGGATTGATAGGGATGACCGTGATGACGGGAGCGGTCTTCGGAACCATCTTCGGAGATACCGAACTCAGGAAGAAGGGTATCTTCAGAAAGCTTTCGACAACCCCGATCACGAGAGGAGAATGGATACTGTCGAACATGCTCTTTCAGCTCTTCCTTGCCGCTCTCGCAACGGCAGAGATACTCTTCATCGGATGGTTGATATTCGGCTCGACCCTTCATCTGAACCCGGTCTTTTTCGCCATTTTAATATTCGAGGCGTTCGCATTTACCGGCCTCTCCATGTTGGTCGTCAGGTTCGTCAAGGAGGCCCAAGCCGCGTCGGCTCTCGGCAATGCCATAACATTCCCCATGATGTTCCTGTCCGGTACTTTTTTTTCCGTTGAAGGGTTCCCGACATTCCTCAAAGTGGTTGCCAAGTTACTTCCCCTTTACTATGTGAACGAGGGCCTCAGGGAGGCGATGATATTCAACGATACCATGGAAGCCCTTGAAAATATGCTTCCCATCGCGTTGTTCGCAGTGGTCGTCTTCATACTCGGTGTCTCTCTTACCACCTGGAAGCAGGATTAGCACGTTCACTCCCTGCACCATAAACATTTTAATAGATAATAGACAGTATTTTTCCAATAACCAGGGCTGTGTAGAAGGAGCTGATCCATTGAATCATACGTTCGGCAGAACCGCAGGATGTCTTCTGACATCTATGCTATTCATCCTTTCATTGTTCACGATGATCCCTCCCTATCATGCATCGGCCCTGGAAATTGGTTCGATCCCTTCGGAGTTCGATCTCAGGGAATACAACGGGACCAATTATGTATCCGTGATCAAGTCCCAGAGCGGAGGAACCTGCTGGGCCCATGGTACGATGGCCGCCATCGAGAGCAACCTGATGATGACCGGTCTCTGGGAGAGCGTGGAGGGGAACGCATCCGAACCCGACCTTGCCGAATACCATCTCGACTGGTGGAACGGATTCAACAACTTCACCAATTACGACAGGGACCCTCCCGGGGATTCCGGGTTATGGGTACATTATGGTGGTGATTACCGCGTGGCCACCGCTTACCTGGCGCGCGGCGATGGTGCTGTAAGGGACAAGGACGGCCAGAACTATGATGATCCTCCCGAAAGGAACCTGCCTACCTACCACCGCTACTATCCCATGCATGTGGAATGGTATCAGATGGACGATGATCTCAACGGGATCGATGAGATCAAGAGAGCGGTGATGGAGCATGGTGCCGTAGCGACATGCATGAATGCCGACCCGAGGCTCAGGGACGAAACGCATGCACATTATCAACCTCCCACCGACAACCGGGAACCAAACCACGCCGTGGCCATAGTCGGATGGGACGATTCAAAGACAACCCCAGCCCCATTGGATGGTGCATGGTTGATCAAGAACAGCTGGGGTTCTTCCTGGGCAAACCAGGGTTATTTCTGGATATCATACTATGACAGATGGGCATGCAAGCATCCAGAGATGGGGGCTGTCTCGTTCCGTAACGTTTCCTACCTCGTTTTTGACAGGGCATACTCGCACGACTATCACGGATGGAGAGATACATGGTACAATTCCACCGAGGTCTTCAACAGTTTCATAGCCGGGAAGAACGAACAGCTGACGGGTGTCAACTTCTACACAACGGAGGATGATACCATGGCAAAGGTGACCATCTGGGACGATCACGTGGATGGAAGCCTGAGCGGCCCATTATGGTCGGAAACCCGCCACTATGAAAGGAAGGGGCTGCATACGATACTCTTCGAGGATCCCCTGGAGCTTCGCAAGGATGACGATTTTCACATCATGCTGAATGTCAGCAGGGGTGGTATCGCTTACGACAGGACCTCCCTGGTCCCAACCTTACTGGAGCCTCCGGCCAGAGAACCGGGTCCCGATAGCTGGGTTACCTCTTTCTCTGCCCCTGACCAGAGTTTCTTCCGAAATGGCACAAAATGGAGCGACCTCTATTATGTCAACGAAAGCGCCAATTTCTGCATCAAGGGTCTGGTCGGCCATGTCAGCATAGCCTCTCCCATGACACACGACAAGGTCGGAGAGACCTATACTGCCTACGGACCGGTTTCGAAGGAGATCGATAAGGTGACCATCCGGATCGACCAGGGAGTGGAGATGAACACCGTGATCCGCTCGGGGAACTGGAGCCTCGAACTTGCCGATCTGGACCTGACCGGGGGACCTCATATACTGACTGCAACGGGATCCCAGGACGGGTGTATGGGATACGTATCGACCACATGGGTCGAGTTCATCTTCGATGACAACGATCCCGTGACCTCGGCGGCACTATCCGGCCTCCAAGGAAATGATGGCTGGTTCCTTTCAGAGGTAGAGGTTTCCCTTCAAGGGGAAGATCGGTTTTCCGACATCGAGCTTACGGAATTCATACTGGATGAGGGGGCCTGGAGTGGTTATTCAGAACCTTTCCTGATCGAGGATGACGGCATACACCAGGTGACCTTCAGGTCCCGGGACATTGCCGGAAATCTCGAAATACCGCGGAACACGGAGATCAAGATCGATAAAGAGCCCCCCCTCACTGAAGTTGTGGTACTCGGGGATATGGGGAGCGGTGACTGGTACATGTCCCCCGTGGAACTGAGGTTCATCTCCAGGGATGATACAAGCGGCGTTGACAGGGTGGAGATGGTACTTGATGGCATGGACATGATATATGATGTGGACGACCCGCCGATAGTATCGGAGAGCGGGATGCACGAGTTCACATTCAGGTCGGTGGACATTGCAGGGAACATCGAGAACATAAGTTCCGGAAGCTTCCGTATCGACCTGGAGAGGCCCGTCACCGGGATCATATTGAGCGGTGAGATGGGAGACAACGGATGGTTCATCTCTGCCACCACCATTGAATTCGAACGCAAGGAGATGTTCAGCGGAATGGCAGGCACTTTCTATCGTATCGTAGATGGGAACTGGGAAGAATACAATGATCCGATCTCCGTCGTTCATGACGGCAGATATTTCATTGAATATTATTCGGAGGATGTGGCCGGTCACAGGGAGAGCGTGAAGACAGAGCTTGTAAAGGTTGACAAGACACCTCCCGCAACTAACGCGGGATTGACCAGCGATTCGGCAAAGAACGGTTTTCACCTCTCAGGGGTGACCTTCACGTTCGAAGCCGTGGATGCTGCGAGCGGGGTCCGGTCGACCTACTGGATAATGGATCGGGGGGAGACACATCGATATTCAGGTCCTTTTGCGTTCAAAAAGGCTGGAACCCATGTGATCCACTACTGGTCAAGAGACATGGCAGGCAATATCGAGACGGCCAATTCCGTCACCTTTTCCATTGACCTGTCTGCACCCAGCGTTGGTCTGTTGGAAGACCTCGATGGAAGGACCTTGAACATGACAGAACTTCTTCTGCATCCATTTGGTTTCGATCCGGAAGGCGGGGAATTGTCCATCTATTATTCCATCGACAATGGAGAATGGGAGCCGATCGGGGTAGGCTCTTCCGGGACCGATCATGAAGCTGTTCAGGTCTCCATAATGTCCGAAGATGTGCACATTCTTTCTTTGAAAGGAACGGATCCCGCGGGGAGAGAGACCATCGAGACTTACAGGTTCGCCATCAACCTCTCCTTCAAACCGAATGCTGGACTGGGCGAGGGGGGAGATGATCATACGGAACAGAACGGATGGTCCGGCTTGCTGATAATAATATTCATATCCATCCCGGCGATCGTTATCCTGGTCGTCCTTGCCTCGATCTGTCTTCTGGTGCGCAGAAAGGGAAGCGGCGAAGGATGAAGCTTTATCTGACCAGGACCGCCAAAGAACAATATCGAAGGCCGATCATCGTTCCTTTATCGATCCTATCATCTCAACTATCAGGTCGAGATCGAGCTCGAAACCTGTAACGGGTGTTGAAAGCTCCATGGCAGTTATCATTCTGGGATGTATCTCGCCGAAATGCCCAAGGACAGTTCTTTTTCCATCCTCGAGTTCCGGGAATGGTGTGGATATCCTGCCTTCACACTTTACCATGACAGCGGCACCTCTCCCCCGTATGTAGCATCCAAGAGGTGCGGGCTCCAGTTCATATTCCAATTGGAGGTCGGACAGGATCCTCTGAACGACCCCCTTTATCTCGGTGAACGATGCCTTGGCGTCCTCGGACAACCCGGAGATCAGGTTATGTAATCTGTTCCCTACCATCATATCTGCTGTCTCGAATATCCGCTGGGGAAGGTCCCGATGCTTGTTCACCTTGAGAATGCCGAGCAGGGAAGGGAACGATGAGGACCTAATCATCGTGTGCTCTGTCGTGATGGGGTTCTTGATACTCACGTGCTCTGCTTCATCCCTGCCCATAACAGCGAACTGGCTCTCCTCGTTGGAAAGTGATATGGTCCTGACCTCGATGAAACCGAGCCCTATCAATGAACGCCTTAGCACCCTTGAAAATGTGGAAAGCTTCCTCTCGTTCCCGATCATGTTCTTCTCCGGTTCCGAGCCCTTGAAATTCTCGAAGCCGTATCCTATGGCGATGTCCTCCATTATGTCCACTTGATGAAGGATGTCGCCCCGCCAAGGAGGAACCCTGCATGTCAGGGTATTTTCCTTCAACTTGATATCCAGGTATCCCATCCTGCCAAGTGAGACCTTCAGGTCTTCCGAAGATAGCTCACGTCCGAGCCACGACCCCGCCCATCGGAGATCTATGGGGACCTCCCTCCATTCAAAGATCGGCCAGGCCCTGGTGACCAGACCCAGGCCGGAAGATCCTTTGTCATCGGGATAGGTCACCTTGACCGAATACAATCTTCCACCTCGATCGATGAGCTGGGAGCAGACTATGTTCACTGCAAGTGCGACCGCGTTCAGGTCCCACCCGGTGCAGTCGATAAAGATGTTCCTCGTGTGTTCGGTCACCCTTGTCAGTTCACCGTTTATTATGGGGGGGAAGGATAGCACGTTGTCATTTTTATCCGTAATAATGGGATATCTATCAAGACCCTCAAGGACCCAGGCATAATCCATGCCCTTCTCATGCTCTTCAAGGATCCTCCTGAGACTCCAGTTGCCTTCCTTCTGCAGGGGAACGAACTCGACCTCTTCGGGTTTTGCAGCCCAGTATCTGAAAGGAGATCTGATAGGACCGGCATCATGGATCCCGATCGCCACCTTCCTGCGTTTCCTGCCGACAGTGATATGCAGCTTCTCCTGCAGGTTCATGATGGATATCAGGGTGTTCTCGTCAATGCTGACCCCTTCCAGGTAAGCGGCACCAATCACTGGCCTCACCTTCAGGACACCCGGATCCACGTTGAGTTCCATTCCGGAATCACCCTGGACCTTCATGCTGCCGCCAGGTAATGGATCATCAAAGCCCGCGAA
>JAFGJI010000214.1 GCA_016929175.1 Thermoplasmatota archaeon
CGTCAGTATGTAGACCTCATCCATCCCGGCATTCTTGATCTCCCTGATCGTGTGTTCAAGGAAGGGGCTGCCTGCAACGGGTAGCATGGGTTTTGGCACGTTCTCGGTCAGGGGCCCCATCCTTACACCCTGACCTGCTGCAAGGACCAGTGCTTTCATCGGGTATCCTCCTGGACCTGAGAAGTACCCTTCCCTGCTTTTAGCTTTACGCCTTTTGACGATCATCGGCGATACAGGTCGGCCGGCAGGAGAAAGAGTACGGACAGGGAAGATAAGGGATCGAAATTGATGTAACATATCTACATGTAAAAAGGAAAAAAGTTGATAAAAATGGAAGAAACCTCGCTAGCACCCGATATTAAGTTCATTTCTCAACTGTTGGACATGATCGTTTTCAAATCGTCATGTTAAACGGACGATCTGCTGGTCATTGCGGCCCTTGAGTGCTATTGATGGTTTTTTTTATCAACAATGCCTGGAAAAATCGTAAAATTGGAAGGCCAGGAGGAATATGTTTAAATAGCCAGCAGTCGATATGGTGCATCGGGTAGGGGACGCATCTACCCTCAGCGGAGGATGGAAAAATGGCTATGAGCAAGATAGATATGATGAAGGCGAAGGACATTGCGGCCAAAAAGAACCTCAAACCCGGCAGGGTCGTGGGCACTTCCGGTGTACAGTTCACCAAGGGCAACAACAAACGGCTCGAGGTGATCAGCTGGGGAGAATTCGAGAACGCACTTGGATCGAGAGGTCTGGCCATATACGAATCTAAGGGCTGGATGAAGATAATGAAGAGGTGAGGTTCACCTCACCCACCGCTTGAACCGGCCCCTCTATGTCTCTCAGGGGCCTGATCCATTTTTGTTTACATAGGGTCTTTGTTCTGAAGGCAGTCCTGCATTGTCTGGCAGGATCCACGAAAGCGCAAGTAGTGATGCGGAGGATAATGTCAGTGGAATGTACAGCAGGGAACCGGTCCAATATCCAAACCGTGTCGAGATATACAGGATGGCGACGCCTCCTCCTCCGATCATGAAAGAGCCTATGGCACCTTTTGAGGTCAGTCCGATCCTTTCTTTCCAAGGGGAAAGGAACACGGCCGGGACCATGCCTGCTGAAAAAAGCGTATAGCTGAGGGTAAGTGTTTCAAGTATACTGGCCGAACAGAGGGCAAGTACGAATGAGAGAGAACCAAGGATAACGACGCTGAATGTCCTTGATGTTTTTTTCCATCTTCCTCCCATCAGATCCCAGGAAAGGAAGGTCGCACCGGATTATAAGGCAGGAATCTGCAGAGGAAAGCATCACCGACACCATTCCCACCATTGCAAAACCGAACAATAGAGGGGGCAGGGTGTCCTCCGCCACGGTTGGGATCAGGTACCCATCCACAACGGTGGCACCCAGGGTGTAGGCTGTCGACCTGTGGGAAAGGGACCGGGAGGCATGAAGAAATCCTCCGGGTCCGGTCCGGACCTGGAAGACCACCCTATGACCAGAAGCGAAACGAGATATGCCCTAACATGGCAGCGAAGGTCCATTCCACCATGCGGTTGTGCAGGCTCGGCTATTATAAAACCTTGATGGCCTGTTATCATCTTCCCGAAAAGGTAATTACGAACGAACATCCTTCCACGACCATGGCGGGAGGTCTGAATCCCCGTAATATTGCCATTATTGGCGTTGTTGCAGCGGTAATCATCCTCTGTGTGATCGGGTATTTTATTTTTTACAGAGGGGGGGGGAATGATGACGAAAACGGTGGTGATAACGGGAATTCCAACCGGCCGCCGGTGGCGGATGCCGGTTACCCGGTCACCGTGCTTTCCGGGGAAGAGGTCTTCCTGAGCGGCAACCGGTCATACGATCCCGACGGTGATGAGCTGTCCTATTTCTGGGATATGGACGCGGGGATCGACAGCAATAGCGACGGGATCAAGGACAACGACCGGGACATCGTGGGGATCGATGTGGTCTACACCTACCCTCCGCCAGAGGATACCCTGACCTACATAGTAACGTTGAATGTCACCGACGGTCCCTTGAACGACCCCGCAACTCGATGGGACACCTCCACGGTCAGGGTCACCATCTTGGTGAACGAGACCCAGACGGCTCCTCAGGTGAGCATGGAATGCCAGTATCAGGATGAGAACCCACTTCTGGGGCCGCATTTCGTCCTCAGGGTAAGTGAGGTCACCTCACGGGAGTTCGTGTCCAATTTCACCTATTCAATGGAAAACCCTGATGGGGAGCCCATTCTGGCGGGTGCTGTATCCGATATCATTCTGGTTCCCTTGAACGCGACCATAAGGTTCATAGATTCACCTTCGATGACCCTTCTGGACCAGCAGGATACCTTCAGTGTAAGAGAAGGGTTGGATATCGTGGAAGGATGCCGTTTTCTCCTTTACTACAGGAATTTCAGGGAGCCCGTGGGAGAGATAGAGCTGGAAAAATGACCTGGTCGATCCCCGGACCGCTGCGCGGGATCCGTTGTTGATCAATATTCCGTCATATGAATACCTGAAATGGTCTTCAAGGGTATTATCAGGACAAAATGGAATATTTCCGCGGCCTGAAAAGACAAATCTTTAATAAACCATATCTTAATTGCATCGAAGGTGAACGATTTGGCCCGGGAGACAAGAGACCCCATAACAACGGAGTACAGAGGCCACAGGGTCCTCAACGAGCTTTTAAAGGACCCGACGAGAAGCCTTGAGGAGATAGCCAGAGCCTGCGGGTCCTACAGGCAGAAGGTATGGAGGGAAAAAAGGAAGCTGGAGGAGAGCGGGGCCGTCTGGGGTTACACCGCCGTGGTGGACGAGGGCGAGATCGACTGGAAATCGTTCCTTCTCCTGATCAAGCTCAAACCAATGACGGAAGACCAGGCACAGCTCCTCATCAGACGTCATCTCACCAATGCTCCCGGGGAGCTCAACATCAGGCTCATGGACACGTATTATCTGAACGGGAAGTACGACCTGCTGGTCATATTCGCCGCACCGGACTGGATCACCGCAAGGAAATACTACGATTCCATCCGGCTGGAGTACGGACCATTCCTCGAGGACCGGCCCGAGATCATCGATGTCGCCTTCTCTCTGATAAAATGGGGGAAGGTGAACCCGAACATCAGAAAGCTCAATGATTTCATTCCCCCGTTGCCAAAAAAATGACCCTTACACGGACGTTGAAAAGTTAGGGAGACCCCATTAATATCATGTCCGCCCTACCAATCCCGGGTGATCTCTCATGGCGGACAAGGATGTTATGGAAGGAAAGAAGGCTCCCGGTTTCTGTCTGCTCGACGAGGGGGGCAGGAATGTGTGCCTGGACGATCTGCTTGGAAAATGGACCGTACTCTATTTCTATCCGAAGGACAACACTCCGGGATGCACTGTGGAAGCAAAGGACTTCTCCTGCGCCGCGGAGGACTTCTCGAAACTGGGTGCCCGCATAGTCGGCATCAGTCCGGACGATAAGATGAGCCATCTGAAGTTCATCGGGAAACATGACCTGAAGGTAACCCTGCTCAGCGACCCTGACCATACCGTTCTGGAGAAGTACGGTGCCTGGAAACACAAGAAGCTTTACGGAAGGTCCTTCCTGAGTGTGAACAGGTCCACTTTCCTGCTGGATCCCGAGGGCGTCGTTCGCAGGGTCTGGAGGAACGTCAAGGTCAAAGGGCACGTCGACGAGGTGCTCGCCGATCTCGGGAGCCGTTGAACAAATAATGTAACAGATAGGGGGAAACAAGAACTATCCCTCCCGCTTATAATTCTATACATAAAGGGTAGAAGATATATGGAAAAAAGCGAACTGACAGCAGACCTGCGTGTCACCGGAATGACATGTGCCGCATGCACCTCCGCAATAGGTTCGGCCTTGAAGGATGCACCGGGTGTAATGAAAGCCGATGTGAACCTAAGCAGAGAGGCCGCCACCGTCGTCTTCGATCCGAAACTGACCTCCGCTGCCGCTCTGGAAAAGGTCATAGAGGATGTAGGGTACGGGACCGTCAACGAGAAGGTTTCCATCAGGATAGGAGGAATGACCTGCGCCATGTGCGTCAAGGCACTGGAGGAGGTTCTGAGCAGCCTTCCGGGGGTCGTAAGCGTCCATGTTAACCTGGGGACGGAGAAGGCCAGGGTCGAATATGTTCCCGGCCTTGTTTCCATCACCGAGATGAAAAAGGCGATCGAGGAACTGGGATACCTCTATCTGGGGAAGGAGGACGAGGGTTCCCGGGAAGAGCAGGAAAAAGGACAGGCCAGGGAACAGAGATCGCGGATCATCAGGTTCTCTCTCGGACTGGGAATCGGCATCCCCCTCATGGTCTTCATGCAGCTTGACGTCATGCTGCCTTTCGATATGGCATACGCCATGCTGATATTCACCACCCCTGTCTTCCTGTTCATCGGGTATCCCATCTACCTTGCGGCCTTCAGGTCCCTGAGGCATCGTTCCCTCAACATGGATGTGATGTACGGCATGGGCATGGGTGTCGCCTTTATCTCGAGCGTGTTCGGAACCTTCTATATCGTTCTTGACAGGCAGTTCCTCTTTTATGACACAGTCCTGATGCTTGCGGGGTTCCTGACACTCGGCAGGTTCCTGGAGGCCAGGGCCAAGGGAAAGACCAACCAGGCCATCAAGAAGCTCATGAGACTCAGACCGAAAAAGGCAATGGTTGTAAAGGAAGGGGTGGAGACGGAAATGGACATCGAGGATGTCCAGATAGGAGACCTCGTGGTGATCAGGCCCGGGGAGACCATCCCCGTTGACGGGATCGTGAAGAGCGGAGAGGGGCATGTCGATGAATCGATGATCACGGGGGAACCCATACCGGTCTTCAAGTCGGAAGGCACAACGGTCATCGGGGGAACGGTCAACGGGTCCGGGCTTCTCAGGATCGAGGCAAGGCAGGTCGGCAAGGGAACGATGCTCTCCCAGATCATCAGGCTGGTGGAGGAGGCTCAGGGTTCCAAACCTGCGATCCAGAGGATCGCCGACAGGGCGGTCTCATACTTCATTCCCTTGGTCCTGAGCATTGCCATCGCTTCATTTTTGTTCTGGTTCCTGATCATGGGGGATACGCTTCTGTTCTCCCTCACGGTGCTGATATCGGTCCTGGTGATCGCCTGCCCCTGCGCTCTCGGGCTCGCAACGCCGACGGCGGTTACTGTCGGTACAGGGAGAGGGGCCGAACTCGGCATCCTCATTAAGAACGGGGAAGCCCTTCAAAGGTCCGGGGACATCGACACATTCGTTTTCGACAAGACCGGCACCCTCACTGAAGGGAAGCCGGTAGTTGAGGAGGTGATTCCGTTCGGTGTTTCCACGGATGAGCTTCTTGCTGTGACCGCCTCTCTCGAGAAAGGATCGGAGCACCCTATCGCAGCAGCCGTCCTGGAGAAGGCTGACGGCCTGAACCTCCGTGAGATCGAGGAGTTCAGAGCGGTTGGCGGGAAAGGGATCGCGGGCCGGATCGATAGGGAAGACGTTCTGGTGGGCACCGGGAAGCTGATGGAGGAGAACGGTATATCGATAGGACCTGAGGCTGAAAAGGCACTTTCAAGGATGGGAGCGACCGGTAGAACGACGCTTGTCGTTGCCCGGGCCGGGACCATCCTGGGAGTGATCGGTGTCAGTGACATGGTCCGGCCGACATCGAAGGATGCCGTATCGATGCTTTCTTCCATGGGAATAAGATCGATAATGATAACCGGCGACAACGAGAGGACCGCCAGGTCCGTGGCCGACAGTGTCGGTATCAGGGATGTCATAGCCAATGTGCTTCCGGGTCAGAAGGCCGAAGAGGTCAGGAAGCTCCAGTCCGCCGGCAGGAAGGTCGCCTTCGTCGGGGACGGTTTGAACGACGCACCCGCGCTTGCCCAGGCGGACATCGGCATCGCCCAGGGGGGCGGAACGGATGTAGCGATGGAGAGCGGGGATATAGTCCTGGTGAACAATGATCTCCGTGACGCCGTCGCATCCATACAGCTGGGCAGGAAGGTGATGGGGCGGATAAAACAGAACATCTTCTGGGCTTTCGCCTACAATGCCGCCCTCATACCGGTAGCCGCGGGGATCCTTCACCCGCTTTTCAATATCACCCTGCGTCCTGAGTTTGCAGGCCTGGCAATGGCCCTGAGCTCCGTTACAGTAGTCACGCTTTCACTGATGCTGAAGAGATACGAACCAGCTGCGAGAAAGGATCGAAGGAGGAACTGATATGGAAACGGATCCCGTATGCAGGATGAAGGTTGACCCTTCCACTGCAAAATGGTCAAGCGAGTACAACGGAAAGAGATACTATTTCTGCGCTCCGGGGTGCAGATACATGTTCGAGAAGGACCCGGAAAGGTACCTGAACATGAAAGGCCCCGCGGTCAGGATGTGATGTCCGACACACGATGCTGTATGGATCGGACCCGGTGGTCCTGCGTTAGATTATTCAGATAGAATGCCCATAACCCATCCGCATGAAAAGTGACATAGAGATAGCCCAGGCAGCGAAGCTGAGTCCCATAGAGGAGATCGCCGGGAAGGCCGGGCTCAATGCGGATGAGTATACCCCCTGGGGTTCCTACAAGGCGAAGGTCGAGCTGTCGGTCCTTGACAGGATCTCAAAAGAAGAACCCGGACATCTGATACTCGTCACGACGACCAGCCCCACACCCGCTGGCGAGGGGAAGAC
>JAFGJI010000215.1 GCA_016929175.1 Thermoplasmatota archaeon
CCTCACATCCCTCAAGGTTCGTATGTATGGAAGTAAGGCCGATGACAAATATCCACCATATGACCATCCACGAGGAATGGACTCCATTATCATGATCACCAGAACCAGGTCTGCTCATATGAAAAGGTCTGTTCTTCCGACGCAACTCGAATCCCCGATTTTCATGACCACACTCATAGAAAAAACCTTCCCCCTGGGTTTCCCCCGGGAATTCTGAGATAATCCATATAATATACCCCCCGGTATGAACAGGAATAATGATACAGGATGTACAGGGATGCACGGATCGATGAAGAAGCAAAGAATTTTTCCACTCCCGGAAAAGTGGCCAGTCATTTCCCACAAACGTCAGCCAGGTAACAAGATATATATACACTGTTATGTTTGTTCATTAACCAAAGGGGTAAAGGCCAATTCAACTGTGGAAAAAAACAAAGAATTGGCTATTTGGGTCCATAAATGATCGATTGGAAGGTGGGTCGCATGATGGAGCAAGGTTCTATGAAGGTCCGAAAGGTTATGCCAGCAATAGCTGTATTGACCCTTCTGATAGCAGCCTCTTTCGGATTGCTGCTGTCAGCGGATGAGCAGAGGGTGAACGCTGCAAGTATCGGTTCCATCTCCGTTACAGGTGGTATTACAAGGAGTTTCAACAATGTGGACTACCTGCTCGACGGGGACATACTGGTTGCAGGATCAGGAAGCAGATTGACCTTTACAAATTCGACAATAACCCTATCCCAGGACGTGGGATTGGATGGTAAGATCGGAGGCAATGATGATCACATATACACCATCCAGGTCAAGAGCGGCGGGACACTAGAATTCGTGAACACATTGCTCACCACACAGACGGGACAGCTTAGCCCATACTACAAGATCGATATTTCGGCGGACGGTCCCGGTTCACGGATCATCTTCAGAGATTCGGTGGTGGAAGGCCCCGGAGAGATCACCGCGAAGAACCAGGCAAGGTTGACATCGGAAGGATCGACATTCTGTGAGTTGCAGGACCAGAGGTCCATTGCCTATGATATCGACGGTGATGGGAGCACGACAGACGATGTGGACTTCAACGATGACGGTCCGCTTTTCTCCTTCCTGTCGGGAGCAACCGGCCTGATAGTTGATTCTGAACTCAGGGATACCCTCTCCTTTACGGTGGCTTCCAGGGACGGCATCACCGCCGGGAACATAACGGTCGATGGCCCCGCATCCAACCTGACCGTGATAAACTCTTTCCTGGATGTTGATTTCGAATCGATCCTCTCAACAGGGACCCACAATATGCTTAAGGTGGAGAACGGAGGGGTTGCCCACCTGGTCGGCACCAGTATCAATGTTTCGGCATCTGCCACCGCCAGCCATCCTGCATTCTACGTTGTTGACGCATCATCAAAGGTCCTCTACTACAGGTGGATAGGAGCCCATCTGCTGGATGGTATGAAGTTGCCCGTCGAGGAGAGGGAAGTTACCATCTACCGGGTGGAGGGTAGCAGAAATACAAGGCTTGGAGGATCATATCTGACTGCAGAAATGCTCTCGTACATGGGCAGACAGAGCAGTGAATGGAACCACACTTCATCGAATGGATGGGCATTTGTTCCGGTTATCACCGATGTGTTCAGAAGGGATACCATGCCAAATGGTGATTCGTATCCTGATTTCCTGGTAACCGTTTCCGTAGACGGGGAAACCTTACAGGCGCCTTCAAGCTTCAGGAGCTATCCGGATCTCCCAGATAAGGGCGAACAGAGGGATGTTCTTGAAAAAGCCGTGGAAGGGTCCACCGTTAGCTCCAAGACCATATCGCTTCTTGGGGGACCTATGGAGTTTCTGAGATATGTCACGACCCCTTCGAGCTCTTCGTTCTTTTCTGAGCTGGGGGTTGATCTGACAGTAAGCGGACAGACAGCTATCAGAGGGACCTCTTCCGTGATAGATGGTATCTTCTATCCCTCCTTCTATGGATTCGACGGTCACCTGATCATAGGTTCCGGAGGTCACCTGAAGATCAACGATACTGTGGTCTCTTTCCTGACCGATGAGGGTCCTGCATACATACTGATACAGAACGGCGGCATTCTCGAGATGGGAAATGTAAGCCTTTCGGGAACAGGCTCCAATGATCTCTACGTATATGTTATGGGAACCGGAGCTCCCGCGATGAAACTCGATCAGGGAAGCATGGCCTTTGGACATCTCGTCGCGAGGAACGGGGCCATTGTGGACATCGAGTGCGGGTCCTTCAGCGGCTCCCTCAACCTGATAGGGTCGAACGTTGACGTGAAGATCTCTGCGGATTCCGTCGATGCCCACAGGGTGTATGCCGAAAACTGCATGCTCCAGCTTGACGGTTCCCCGGTCCAGATCGAGAACTTACATCTTGCAGGTGTTTCCCTTTATTCGTCCGATTCCGTTTTCAACATACCGCTGGATATCGATAATTATGCCATGCTGACCAATGTAACTTTCTCCGGGTCTCTTCCCCAGGGAAGGACAAGCTGGCTGAAACCTGTCGACCTCGGTGTCATAACAAGAGCTTGGTGGGCCGATGCTCTGGTCCAGGACTCCGTCGGGAACCCGCTTCCCGGGTCCATCATCAAGGTCCAGAGGGTAAGCGGGTCGATCCTTGTGGATGTCTCCACCCACAACACAGATGAAGAGGGAAGAACCAGGTTCCCTCTCATACAGGAGGAGCTGAGAACGACAGGACGGACATTCCTGGGGAATTACCATCTGTCTGCCACGTTCAGAGGCATCTCGTCGAGTCCGATGACGGCCTTGATCGCCGGCGCCGATGTAGATGCCGTCATCACCATCCCTGGCGGTCCCAACCTGGCCGCGAAAGGCCTTTCGGTCGAGGGAACACTCATCGATGGTTTTCCGGTATCCCTGATCGGTAACGTGAGCAATATCGGTGAATTCGATGCGGGCTCTTTCAAGGTAAGAATGGAGATCAACGATCAGCTCATAGGTGAGAAGGTCATATCGGGACTGGATTCTGGCGGGTTCACCGATGTCTCCTTTGAATGGATGACCGTCGAGGGTGAAGCGGAAATGGTATTGATCGTCGATGCGCTCGACGAGGTCGCTGAGACCAACGAGAGCGATAATTCGTTCGATCAGATGAACCACATCGGTATCGGACCGGATTACACAGTGACAATCGAGGTTGGACCTGAGGTGTGGGCTTACGGAATTGAAGGAAATATCGACCTGATCGTCTCCAATATTGGCGAGGTTGACCCCGAGGAGAATGGTTTCTATGTCAATGTGACTTGGGAATCTGTACTTTCGAGGGGTATCATTGCCAAATATCTTCCATTCAACTACATAGAACCTGGCAGCCAGGTCATGAAGACGGTCAATTGGACCCCTGTGATCACTGGTCTGGTGAGCATAAGAGCGGAGGTGTTCTCAAAGTATGACAGAATACCGCTCAATTCCCATGACACCATTATATTGGATGTGTTCACCCCTCCGGACCTCAGGTTGGTGGTGAACTCGTTCAGGATCGGTGCACCCGTACCCGTTACCATCAACACCACTGTGGCCGTAACTGTGGAGATCGAGAATACCGGAGAGCTCCCTGCGGGAGATTTCATGGTTAGACTTTACGATATGGAGAAGATACCCGCGAACCAGATCGGGGACGAAGCCCTGATACCGGGTCTGGAACCAGATGCCGGGATGGAGATATCTTTTTCATGGAACACCGGGCTGCCTATTGGATACCATAACCTGATCCTGGTCATAGATCCGCTGGATTCGGTGATGGAGCAGAACGAGACAAACAACGAAGTGGTCATCCCGGTGATGGTCGATACGCCTCCGGACCTCACCTTTACGGACAGTATAGGGGCAAGCCCGAGGGTCGTCACGGAGGGCAAGAACGTCACTTTCTGGGCAACGCTAACGAACATCGGAAGGACCAAGGCCTTGAACGCCCTCATACATTTCTCCATCGACTCCGATACCAATCTGATAGAATCCAGGTCCATCGATCTGTCCCCGGGACAGGAGATGAACATTTCCTTTGGATGGAAGGCTGTCGGCCTTGGACCACATACCCTTTTCATAGTGGCGGACTACTGGGATACCATAAAGGAACCTGTAGAGTCCAACAACCTCAAATCCCTCGATTTCAGGGTGATCTCCAAACCGGACCTGTATGTGGAGGAGGAGGATTTCCGGGTTGAACCCGATGAGAAGATCGAGATCGGCAAGGATGTCGTGATAACATCTGCCGTCAAGAATTCCGGAGAAACGGACGCCCGAAACGTCTTCATCAGGTTCTATGATGGAGATCCCACCAAGGGTGGGAAGATCATCTCCTGGAAGGAGACACAGCCATCCGTATCTTTAAGTATCATCCCTGCAGGGGGCGTCGAATGGGTGAACGTCACATGGAAACCCCAGACCGGAGGTTACCATGACATCTATGTTGTCCTTGACCTCGCCAACGCGATCGATGAATCGGACGAGATGAACAACAGGGTCTTCTGGCAGGTATACGTTCAGACCCTTCCCGATCTCGTCTTCAGCGATCTCTCCCTGTTCCAGGGCGATTTCAAGGTTGATTCGGCCGGCATCGGGAAGACCCTGATAATAAATGCCACTCTCGAGAATAGGGGAGACACGGCCGCTCCCTCCTTCAAGGTGAACTTCTACAACGGCGAATACGATAATGATCCCGATCCTCTCCCGCTGGGGCCCGATGTCATCTACCTTTCAGGAACGCTGGAAGGAAGGTCCAAGATGTTCATCGAGATGCCCTGGATGGTTGGCTATCCAAAAGGGGTAAGGACAATCATCGTCAAGACACAGCTCCTTGAGGGTGTCGAGGAGAGGGTAAATAACAATATGATCGCGGTCCCCATAGAGATATTCGATATCAATGATGTCCCGGAACTGCACCCCCTCAACAACACCCTGACCATAAACACCGGTTATCCCGGGGTCACCATAGATCGAACGAACGATGCCGTGGCCTTCCAGGGTATGAACCTGTCCCTGGAATTCTCCATTTCAAATATAGGCGGCAAGGCCGCAAGCAACATATCAGTCGTCTTCATGGCGTCGAACGGAACGGATACATGGGTCGAGTACGGGACCAGTATCCTGTTCATCGAGAACAACGGGACGGATCTCATCACGGGTTTCTGGAACCTCCGGGACCTGGGAAGGAACACCCTGAGGATCGTCGTGGACCCGGACAACAGGATCCGGGAATTCGATGAGGGGAACAACATCATATTGATGTCCCTGGATGTCGTTGAGGCTCCGGATATCTCGGTCTCTGTCCTCAGACAGGGGGACAACTACAATATCGGGACCGGTCAGTTCGATATGACCAAGGGCAAGGAGTACGAGCTTTCTTTCATGATAAGGAACCTAGGCGGACATTTCATGGAGGATGTACTGGTGGAATACAATGGACAGACCACCACTCCCCAGATGCGGATCGATCTCGACCCCTACGAGAACCTTACCGTGATTTTCAAGATAAAACCGACGATAGATGCGGGCCATACAGTTGTCTGGAGGTGTGAGGTGAACGGGGACGACCGCTTCTACGAGCTTGATGATAACAACAACGAGGCCTCGAGCGTCATCAAGGTTCTTGAGCCGGAAAAACCGAGCAGGCTCTGGATCCTGATCCTAGTGATCATCCTGCTGCTCCTAATAGCCCTGGTAATTGCAGGCTACTTCATCTATATGAAGAGCAAGACCAGGGACATGGCAAAGTGCTCCAACTGCGGAGGACTTGTAAGGATCGACGAAACGGTATGCCCCCATTGCGGCATCGAGTTCAGTGACGAACTTGAGTGCGAATGTGGAGAAGTGATCCCGCAAGGAGCATCGGTATGCCCCTCCTGCGGAAGGCCCGTGGTTGGTGCACCGGTTGAGGAACCCGCAGAGGAAAAGAAGGAGGGCGAAGAGGAGGAGGAGGAGATGGAGGAAATAAAGGAGGAAGAGGAGGCGACCGGGGAGGAAAAGGAGCAGGAAGCCCCCGAGGAGCTCGAGGATGTCGAAGAGGTGCCCGAGGAGGTCATTCGGGAACCCGGGATCGATCAGGATGAGCTTGCCGAGTGCTTCGAATGTGGAGCCCTTATACCCGTTTCTGCACCGATATGTCCGCATTGTGGTGCCGTATTCGAATAGATATCCGAAAGGCTAATAAGAGGTATTGAGGCTTACCTTACAATGGCAGCTTTCAGCGTGGAGAAGATCCTGGAAGGTTATGATAAGAGTGATATTACTCTGACCACCGTTTGCTCCCATTCCAGTCTGCAGATATTTCACGGAGCCAAGCGGGAGGGCTTCAGAACCCTGGGGATCGCGGTCGGGAAGCCGCCCAAGCTTTATGATGCCTTCCCCGGGGCAAAACCCGATGAATTCCTGGTTCTCGATACCTACGATCAGATATTCGACCACACAGATGCAATAATCGAAAGGAACGGGATCGTTATTCCTCACGGGTCGTTCGTTGAATACCTGGGTGCTGACAGGTTCAAGGAACTGCCTCTGCCCACCTTCGGCAACCGCAATGTCCTTGAATGGGAATCCGACAGGAACATGGAAAGGATATGGCTCGAGAGGTCCGGGATCAATATGCCCAGGGAGATCAAGGACCCCAAGAAGATCGACAGACCCGTGATGGTAAAATATCAGGGAGCAAAAGGCGGGAGAGGCTTCTTCATCGCGAAGGACTACAATCAGTTCAAGCTCGGCATAGACCATGCCCAGAAGTTCAACATCCAGGAATACATCATGGGAACCAGGTATTACCTGCATTTCTTCCATTCACCTCTGCGCAACGAGGGATACAGGGTTGAAGGCCGTAACGGTATCATAGAGCTCCTGTCAATGGATAGAAGGGACGAAACCAACATAGACGAGATGTACAAGCTTGGCTCCCAGGAAGAGCTCAAGGAGCGCGGCATCTATCCGACCTTCGTGGTGACCGGAAACATCCCACTTGTGATAAGGGAGTCTCTTCTGGGTCGTGCATTCCAGATGGCGGAGAGGGTGGTAAGTACATCTTACGATATCTTCGGGGGCATGATCGGCCCGTTCTGCCTCGAGACCGTGGTGACCGATGAGCTCGAGTTCGTCGTATTCGAGATATCGGCTAGGATCGTCGCCGGCACCAATCCTTACATAACAGGTTCCCCGTATTCCGACCTGATAGAGCCGAACCTCTCGACGGGTAGGAGGATTGCCCAGGAGATAAAGATGGGAAGGGACCTCGGGAGGCTCAATGAGATCATCACGTGAAAGGTCCCATCGGAGTGATAATTGATGGACCGTCTATTCATCTTCGATTTCGACGACACGCTTGCCAATTTCTCGATGTACAATACCTGTGTACTCAAGCAGCCGGTCAAGATATTTCCACACATCGGGACCACGTTAAAAGGAGCCGTCGAGGTTCTGGAATTCCTCAGATCTAGAGGGGATGACCTGGCAATGCTTTCCATGAACATGGTTCTTGACGATGAGCTCAAATGGAAGAAGCTGAAAAGGGTCGGGATGGACAGGTGGTTCAACGACAGGAACGCCTTCTTCGTACGGAGAAAGACCCCGGAAATTATCGCAAAGATATGCGGCAGAAGAAGAAAGGATAGCTGTTATATGGTCGGCAACTCCTTTGCCCATGATGTTGTCCCCGCACTCGATGCGGGCATCCATGCCGTCTACATCCCGCGGCCCTGGTTCTCATCATGGCTTCCCAGAAAGCTTCCCGTGGACAACAGGTTCCATCGGTTCTCGGAGATCTCCCAGATAATACAGCACTACGATGATATCTGATCCTGGAAGAGCCCTGGGCGGAACTGCAACAATCGTTAAATATCGAGACCTGCAATCACTGGCCTCATCCGGTGTATCGATGCGGTTGATAATTTGTGAAAAGGACAACGCGGCAAAGAGGATCGCTTCCATACTGTCCGGAAACTCGTTTCGAACTGAACACCGGGGACGCGTTTCCATCTATGATCTCGTCTGGGAGGGGGAGAAGACCCGGTGCATGGGACTTCGAGGCCACATACTGAACATGGACTTCCCGGAAAAGTACAACAGCTGGTCAGAGGTCCCTCCGAGAGAGTTGATAAACGCAGAGCCAATGAGAAAGGTCTCCGCCCCTTCCATAGCAAAGGTCCTCAAGGACCTGAGCAAAGAGGCCAGCAAGATCTACATAGCAACGGACTTCGATCGGGAAGGGGAGCTCATCGGACGGGAGGCCGTGGATCATGCACTTGGACCGGATGCCGTTCCATCGGTCTTCAGGGCCCATTTCTCGTCCCTCACCGAGCCGGAGGTCCGGCACTCCTTTTCGAACCTCACGAGGTTGAACACTGCACTGGCGAGTGCAGCAGAGACAAGGCAGGTCCTTGACCTTATATGGGGCGCCACGCTTACAAGGTTCATATCACTTGCCTCGAACAGGCTCTGGCAGGATTTCCTGTCCGTTGGTAGGGTTCAGAGCCCCACACTTGCCCTCATCGTCGACAAGGAGAGGGAGATCAGGGAGTTCAAACCCCAGCCTTACTGGCGAATAGAGGCTATCTTCAGAAAAGAGGACGTCCAGTTCCCTGGAAACCATTCCGGAGGCGATATCTGGAAGGAGGATGAGGCTCTCTCTCTTTACGAGAAGCTGAAGGACGAAAAGAGAGGTAAAGTGGTGGACCTTGTCAGGAAGCAGAGGGCCGATAAACCTCCCGCCCCCTTCAACACCACCGAACTCATCAGGGCTGCCAACACCCTTGGCATGTCCGCAGCCAGGATCATGGCGGTTGCGGAGGACCTCTACACCAGGGGGTATATCTCCTATCCAAGGACGGACAATACCGTTTACCCGAAGGGCCTCGACATAGGGTCGCTTGTAACAATGCTCAGACAGGGTAACTACCGGACAGCCTGCGACCATATCCTCTCGAAGGAGAGGATCACTCCGACCCGCGGGAGCAAGGAGACAACGGACCATCCGCCGGTCTATCCGACCAACTATGCGACCCCCCAGGAACTCGGTCACGAGAAGTTCAAACTTTACGATCTGGTGGTGAGAAGGTTCCTTGCAACACTCCACGACCCCACAAAACTGGAGACAACACAGGTCAGGATCGATGTTTCCGGGGAGATCTTCAACTCCTCGGGGCAGGTGGTTCTCGACCCGGGATACCGGTCCATCTATACCTTTTCCAGGGTCTCGGAGAACGTACTTCCGAAACTCTCCAGGGGAGATGAGGTGCTAATAGAGGACATCCAGCTCCAGTCCAAGGAGACAAAACCTCCGAAGAGGTTCAGTCAGGGCGGCCTCGTCCAGGAGATGGAGAGGCTGGGGCTGGGTACCAAATCAACAAGACATGAGACCTTGCAGAAGCTCTACACCAGGCGTTTCATCGAGGATGATCCGCCAAGACCCACCCATTCGGGCGATGCGCTCATCACAACCCTGGAGAGGCATGCAAGGACCATTACCCTTCCGGACATGACCGCCAGGTTGGAGGAGGACATGGAAAAGATATCCACCTCGTCCCTGACCAAGGAGGCCGTCATCGAGGAATCGAGGGAAATGCTTGCCAGGATACTCGACGAAATGGAGGAGCACAGGGAACAGATAGGCAAGGAGATCTCGGATGCCCTGCTCGAGCAGGATGTCGTTGGAAAGTGTCCAAGATGCAGCAACGACCTTCTCCTGGTGCGCTCGAGGAGAGGCAAGAGATACGTTCGATGCTCCATGCATCCCGGATGCTCCAAGAGCTATCCGCTCCCACAGAAGGGCAAGGTGGGTTATACGGAAAAAGCATGCGACGTGTGCCGCTCACCCATCATCACGATATACCGCAAGGGAAGGAAACCCATGGATGTCTGTATAAATCCTGATTGTCCTTCAAAGACGTTGCCGGAGGGGGGTGGATGAGGCCTGTAAGGCTCTCCATCTCCCGGGTCCCTCTTTCAATGACAGGCAGGGAGCCATCCCCCGAAAGGTTCGAAGACCTGAGACTGCCGTTGATCATAGGCATTCTCAATACGACCCCCGATTCTTTTTCCAACGGCGGGGAGTACCTTGAATTCGATGATGCGGTGGAGAGGGCGTATCAGATGGTTGCTCATGGGGCCGATATCGTGGATATCGGCGGCGAATCCACACGCCCCTTTGCCGACCCCGTCACCCTCGAGCTCGAGGTAAAGAGGACGATCCCGGTTATTGAGAGGATCGTGGACGATATCGGAGTTCCGATATCCATCGATACACGGCATGCCCATGTTGCGGAAATGGCGCTGAAGGCCGGGGCTTCGATCATCAATGACGTCAGAGGGCTCCAGGAACCTGGAATGGACCGACTTGTTGCGAGCTCGGGTGCCACCGCTATCATCATGCATATGAAGGGGACCCCCAAGGACATGCAGGTATCGCCACTTTATGATGATGTGATAAGTGAGATCCACGGATTCCTTTCGGGAAGGGTTGCCCATATGGTGTCATTGGGGGTCCCAAGGGAACGTCTGATGATCGATCCGGGAATAGGGTTCGGCAAGAGGCTGGAGGACAACCTCGCGATCCTCAGGAACCTGGGAAGGTTCCTGGACATAGGGTGCCCCGTACTCGTGGGAGCGTCGAGAAAATCGTTCATCGGACAGCTGCTCGGTTCAGGTCCCCAGGAACGGCTTGAGGGATCTCTTGCATCCGCTATCATCGCGGTCATGAACGGGGCCTCGATCGTTCGGGTGCATGACGTCAAGGAAACGAAAAGGGCCCTCGATATCTACAAAGCGGTGCATCTATATCGGTCAGGACACTAAGATACATTGGATCGTTCGGGCGGGAAGAGAACAATGAAAAATTGCTTCCCACCATCCATTTCAGATTTCAACATAAACAGATTCAATGGATGGTGGGCCCGCCCGGTTCCGCCCTTGCAGTGACCAAAACCCGAACCCTTTTGGCTTTCCTCGGGGCGGTTTGCCACAACATCGTTCGCACGCATGTTCTTTTTTTCAACGACCATATGCACTCTTTATATTGAAAATCTTATCATCCGTTTTTGCAACCAACCTCAAACGAATGTAAGATCTTGGGATTACTATCCATATTTCAGCTTCAATATTTCCCTTTGTTTCCTCGCTGACAATTCACGGACCTCGGATCCTACCAGAGGTATCATTCACCTAACCTATTCATTTGATCCTTCGGAGATCCTTATCATCGACTCACACTCGGACCATCACCACCGTTCCTTCACTACGTTCATCCACTTCCCACATTGAACACTCCACCCTTCATTGCTCAGTTCGAAG
>JAFGJI010000020.1 GCA_016929175.1 Thermoplasmatota archaeon
TCAGCAGACCCGTTCGATATCATCCTCGTAACTGGAGCCCGTTGTGCTACCAGGTTACACCATGCTCCCAAAAGGGTTTATGACTACCATATGATGCAAGTGAAGAAGGAATATTAAGCTTTCCGAAAGGGACTCCCGCAGGATCACTTCTGCTTGCGGGCAGCTTTCTTCCTCCGGCGCATCCTCTTCTTTCTCCATTTCCACCGCATGTTCCCTTTTTTCTTCCATGCACGTGAACTGCGCTTCATTTGGTAGCCTCGTTTGTCTTTTAAGCGGGAGGAGCGGACCCGGAGGGATTTGAACCCTCGACGTCCGGCTTAGAAGGCCGGCGCCATATCCAGGCTAAGCCACGGGCCCATCGGTTTGCCTTTATGGGAGGGGCCCAACTCAGGCCCATCCGATAGGGCGAACAAGGGGCCCAGGTTTCCCGTGAAAACGCCCTAAACAGGAACTTGGTTATATACCTTTTTATAAAGTATGGAGCGGCATCCAATTCACTTGTTACACGTTCGTTCGGAAAGTCTTATTATATAGTAACTTCGAATATCATGGTCCACAAACCTCTCCTGTCAAGTGGAAACCCGAGGTCGTTATAAATGAACGAGAGAGCCCCTGACACGCTATCCATAGTTATCTTGATGTTCCTGCTGATCCTATCCTTTGCAGTCTACCCGGTCTGTGATGAGGTGGATATAAAAGCCTCCGGGATGACGGATGTTGCACGTTCGGAACGACCTCTGGGTTACCTTATAATAACCACAAACGAGCTGGCCCCTTCGTTCGAACCTCTAAGGGGCTGGAGGTCCCAGGTGGGCCTGAGAGCGGAGATACACATGCTTGGCGAGATCCAGGATGGCCCGGGAAGGGATGCTGCGGAGAAACTGTTCAACCACATAACAAAGGTGCACCTGGATTCCGGGGGAAGCCTGGAATATCTCCTGCTCGGAGGCGACGCAGAACTCATTCCCACGAGGTATCTTCATGCCAATGCATCAAAGTTCGAGCTTGACGACCAGTATTTGAGCGACGTCTACTATTCCTCTCCGGGTTTCGATTGGGACCCAGACGGTGACGGTGTTTTCGGAGAACGGGAGGATATCGAAGCAGCCGGGATACAGAACCTGTCCTTCCCCCTCAAGGTCGGAAGGGCCCCGGTCAGTAACGTGGAGGAAGCCAATAGGTTCGTCCAGCGGACCATCGATTACGAGAGGTCTCCCCCGGACGGGGATTGGTTCGATAGGGGCATCCTCTCGAGTTCGCTGATGGACACCCCCAACCGCATCGATGACCCCTTGACCCCTATCGATGAAGGCTACAACGCCTACAAGGACAATGGTTACAAGGCCATCGAGAACTACACACTGAGCTACATTCCAAGATCCCTTGATATTGTCTATGCCCACGATCATGCAAGATATGAGGGGGGGTGCTATACCGGAGATAACGATACATTGAAAGCCGGCACATTGCCCGCCCTGCTTTCCAATGGAAGCTCGTTCTTCACCTTCGCGGGTCAGTCCTTCTACGATGTGGAATACCCGGTATCACCGCTGCTGGCCTATTCTCTTGCCCATTGGTTCGATGACAGCGGCACCGCCACACCCCCTTCCCTGGGCTTTCAGCCCGCCCTGACCTATCGGGACACCTACAACCTCACAAATGGAGGAATGCTTCCCGTGGTCTACATCTCCTCCTGCGACTCGGCTAACTTCTCGGACCCGGGGGACAGGGATCTGGAGAACCTTCTCTATGCTCCGGGAGGAGGAGCAGTATGTTTGATAGGTTCCACCGGGATATCCTGGAGGGGAGAAGGGGAAGACTACTCTCTTGGCAACTGGTACCTCATATCGAGGTTCTGGCAGAACTGCATGTCAACCAACAGGCCGGGAGATTCCCTCTATGCTCTCAAGAAGCAGTACATAGATCAGAAATGGACGGAGATCGCCTCGAAGGAGCCGATACTTGCAGGGATCTACACCTACAACTACCTCGGGGATCCCGCTCTGAGGTCGTGGATCGGGAAACCCGGGGAATTGAGGGTTCATGCCCCCAACCTTGAGATATATGCTGGAGGTGACGTCTTCGAGCTGGAGGTGACCGATCCCCTTGGAACCCCTGTCGCGGAAGCCACGGTTTCAATTTACATGGAAGGAACGGGAGAGATATTCACCTCCTCCACAGGACCCGGGGGTGTGTCGGAGACACGAGCCACTTTCACCGAAGGAGGAACGGCCATGGTGACGGTCACCCGGAAGAACTACATTCCGAATGTTCTCAACATCACGGTACTCGACGAGCCGGCGAATGTCCGGATCGATCCACTTTCCATCGAATACACTCCCGCCTTACCCACGGAAGGCGCCCCCTTGAACGTCACTGCGACCATCACAAACCCGGGAGGGCGTGACATCGAGGGATTGATCGTCGTTCTGCTTTCCGAAAGCCTCGACGATCTCAGGGGGGAGCTCCCCGAGATCCTGGACCAGGTCGAGATAGATATTGGACAAGGTGCAGATGCGGAGGTTATCTTCGGAACGATGCCCATGAGGTCCTGGAAGCGGTTATGGGTCGCCGCGCTCCCCCCCGACGACGAGGTAAACCTTGAAGATAACATTGCATCCATCCCGATCGATGTGAACGCCAGGCCACGTTTCCTCCCCTTCCCCTACCTGGAACTCATTGAAGACCCGGAGGAGCCAGTGGTCTTCGATCTTGAGCCCAGCGTGTTCGATCCCGATGAGGATATCCTTGATTTCTCACTGATCGAAAACGTCCACGGGTGGATAACCCTGAACAGCAACGGAACGCTCGTTGTGGATCCCCCCGAAAATTTTTCGGGGATCGTGTCCATCAATGTCGAGGTCTCCGACGGTCTGGCATCGGATTCCACTACCTTCGAGCTGCTGATATCATCATGTAACGATGCCCCGGCCATTATGGACATACGGTCCAATTACAGGGCTTATGTTGACTCCACATTCTCTCTGCATCTGGAACTGTTCGACGCGGAGGGTGATGAGATATCGATCGAGATAAAGGGGGCTCCCGATCAGTTCAGGCTCGTGGGAAGCACCATCCGGTTCGTTCCTTATATCGAGGATGTGGGGAATTATACGATAACGTTGGTCCTCACGGACCCCATGGGTGCGAACCGCAGCTACCGTTTTGTACTTGAGATCGCAGCCTCGATGCAGCGATTATATTTCACTGAGCCTTCCCTGCACCTGCCCAGGGCAACGGTCGGAAAGGGATACACCCACCAGATAGGTATCGGAGGGGACCTGGCAGAGGGGGCAGCATTCAATTCGAACTCGTCGATCTTCCCGATAGACAGCACAACAGGTGAGCTGAGGTTCACCCCGAAAAGCGAACATACGGGAGAGCATTGGATAAGGATCACGGTCACCAATGGTGACGTCTCCATCACACGGTCCTTCGTCCTTCAGGTTGTGGAGCAGGAGGGGATCCACCCCGGAATATACTGGGGACTCGGAGCGGGAATGGTAATACTTGTTGCGATCGTGATAGGTCTGTATCTGTGGTCCGGACCAGCGGTAGAGCAGTACGGACTGGAGGAATGATGAGCGGCACTCGCATGTAAAAGAATATAAACCCGTACTCTCACTTTTCATCTCATGTCAAGGGGGTGGAGAGAGTTCAGGATATTCTTTGGAGCATTCTTGCTGACGGCCGCGGCCATTTTTGGAATGATATCCCCGGAGGCATCTGCCGAGAGGACCTATCCGGGCATCCAGGGAACCGTCATAGACGACCATGGAGCGCCGCTTTCGAACGTAGGTGTTCGGATCGGGACAATGGATAATTCATTCATTAACGGGACGTGGACGAACGAGACCGGTTATTATCTTGTGAACGTCAGCGGTCCGAACACATACCGTATGGGCTTTGTCAAGGATGGTTTCTTCGAACATGCCTTCCCGGTGACGATACCCGGGAATCAGCTGTACATCATCAACGTCTCGATGGACCCGATGCCCGCAGAGTCCGAGAGGGTGGAGGGCATGACCAGGCACCACAATGGCGCCCCGGCTGTCGGATACAGGGTCACCCTTCTCTACGAGGAAGGGTCCAACAGGCATGAGTACGTAACGATAACGGATAGCTCGGGGGCTTTTAGATGGGACGTGTTCCCCGGGGACTTCGAGATGATGGTGGTCGTGGACGGGCTTCCACTCCTCACGGAAGAGGTCCATGTGGAACCCGGAGATGGTACGTTGACATATGATCTGGTCCTTCCGGACCTTCCGCCAAAGGATGCTGTCGTCAAGGGATACATCACGAACGGAAAATCTTCCGTGAAAGGTGCGATGGTTGGAATAATGGACCCGGCGAACGAGATATTCAACGTCACGTTCACCGACGGTTCCGGATACTACGAGCTCGGTTTCTGGGCGGGGTTCCACTACCTGATATGTATGGCCCAGGGATATGAAGGGTACTTCAGAGGCCTTGATATAAAGGGGGCCTCGACCATATGGGTCAACGCGACAGTGGTCCTTGAGGGGTTCACGATAAGCGGAACCGTCAAAGGACCAGACGGCCAACCCGTCGAGGGCATATCGGTCCAGTACCTCCAGCGATACGTTTTTCCGGGATCGAATTCCGACACTACGGACGGAGCCGGTCATTTCAGCATAGATATTGCGGAGGGTGACGGGTTCCTGATGGTCGCGGATGAAGATCCCTTCGAGATGGGACGTTACGATTTGTATTTCAGGGAATATCAGGAAGTCTCGGACGATATATCTGTCAATATCGATCTGACCGTGAACGAGTTGATGACCGGGGAAATGGTGATAGATTTCAACTCCTGGTCAGGATTCTCTTCCCGGACGAGCCTGAAGCTTCCTGTGAA
>JAFGJI010000021.1 GCA_016929175.1 Thermoplasmatota archaeon
CCGATCAGGATGAACTTCCTTTTCGGCAGGGCGAGGTTCAAACGGGAGACGACATTTGCCGTCATCATCATGTCCTCCCGGTTCTCGAGCTTCTCGTAGAGCTCCGGCACGACATAGACTATGTATTCGATATTCTCGACCGATCCCGATGTCACGTACCTGTTCGCCTTGAAGACAGTGTCCTTCCTGAGAATGTTCGTGGGGACCGTGATCTTCCCGGCCACTACCCCTTCGATCTGCGGTCTGCACTGGAGAATGTAGAGCTTGTTCCCATCGTGAGCGAACTCGATGTCCACCGGTGTTCCGAGCTTTTCCTTGAGAAGGTTCATCACCTTCTTTATCTGCCTGATGAAAGGGGTTTTTTCGATCACACCGCTGAAGGTGACGACGATATCCCCGGGGTCCCTACCAAGCAGGAACGTTTGGGGATCTACCAGCGTGCCATCCCTGTGGATCGACAGTATCCTGTCAAGATATACGTAATCCACCGAATATTCCTTGACCATCTTCTCCACGGGTAGTGTCTCCAGACGATTGTCCGTGATATTTATGACATCCATGAACCTCTGCGAATATCTGACAATGTCCTCGACACTGGTGTTTACGCGGATCCCCGGCTTCATGGGTGATACGAGGAGAGGATAGTCGTTCGCAACCCGGTCCACTGCCCTTGTACCCAGTCCCATGACCATCCTCAGGATCCCATCCCTGCGGTTGATCCTCGGGGACCATCGGAACTCATTGTTGGAGAGGGCGACACCGGCGAAAGCAGGTGTGTAGTAGGGTCCGATGAAATTCCCCACAACCTCCTGTATTAAGACCCCCATGTTCTCCATCAGGTCGAGCATCCCCCTCTCTCTTCGATATTCGATGGGATTGGGTCCGAAAGTGGACGACCAGACCTCGGCGATCGCATCCATCAGGGAGGTTAGCCTTTCCTCCTCCGTTCCCTGGTTGGTTATGAACAGGCTCTTGTATTTTCCCGAGAACGCCGCCCCGTAGCTGTCCTCGAGATGGCTGGAGGACCTGACGATGATCGGACGTTGATCGAAATCTCTCAGGACATTCTTGAGGTAGTTCACGATCTCGGGAACGAATGTGCCGTTCTTGAAGATCTGCTCGAGAAAGGGCTGCTCCTTCTTGATCTCCTGCGGCTCCATGTATTTGACCTGTACGACCTCATCCAGGGCATTGTAGTGGATGAACTCCCTCATCGCATCGGTCCCGAGATAGAAGCTCTTGGCAAAGCCTATGGTCCGAAGGTCCGGATCGTCCGAGAGCTCTTTTTTCAATATCTTCTCCACAAGGAACACCATGGAGGCTTTTCCCCCGAGGCCTCCAACCCCGTGGTAATGGCCTATGAACCTCTGAAGGACATCATTGAGGTCCTCGATATCAAGGTAGTTCGTGGCAACGCTGATGAAATCCGGACGATCGTTCAGCAGCCTCCTGATGAGATTCGTTCTGATCGTCCTGTCCTCTTCCGGTGGAAGGGCCCTATCCTCCTGCGGGATCTTCATGTACTGGTCCATGGAGGTGAGGAGGTCTTCCAGGGGGATCCTGCTCTGCTCCGATACGAGGAGCAGCGGTCTCGACTTGTTCTCCTTGAGCCATTTGATCAGCAGGTCCATTATCTCGTTCGAGGTCAGATAGCTTGATGCAAGGTCAAATACGCCTTTCTGTATCTCTATAAGGGCATCGATATCGAACCTGGGGTTCGGCATGTTGGATTCGAGAGGATCGTTCATTTCAGGGTCAGATGGAGACATTCTCTGAAGCAGACCGTCCAGGCTTCCCTCCCTGTGGTGAGCAAGATAGTACATCATCCTTCTGCTCATCCGGAGATAGGTTTCGGTATCCGTTTTGTGCAGAAGATCTATTATGACCTTCCATTCCTCACCTTTCCGTGAAGAGGTGTGAAGCATGTTCTCGAAACCCGAACCCTTGTCCGAGACCAGGCTTTTGAGCTGGGAGAGATAGTTCTTTACCTCCTCGTCGGAAAAGAATTTCAATATGTATTTTTTAAGGATATCCGATATGACCCTGACCAGTTTCACCTCTTCCTTGAGGAAAGGTCCCGATCCCTCAGCATCCACCTCTTCGAGGTAGTTCACCTCTATCTTCCCCAGTGATGTCGTGCCGTCCTTGACCACGATCTCCAGAAGCCATGGCGTCTCCCTGTAGTTGGCAGTCACGTATTCCTTTTCACCAATTGTGATCCGGGCCGATGCCTTCTCCGAGAATTTCATCGCATTGGTCAGCGCGTTAACGGCCATGTCCATGGTCTTATCCATGTCATCTCCGTATTCTTCCACGATCTCGGATATGCGGTAGATGCAGTTGAGCTCCTTGATGCGCTCTCTGAGCTCACTATCCTTTCGGGTGAGTTCGTCCTCCACCCTCTTGGCTCCCTTCTTCCTTCTCTTCTCAGGCATTTTCCAACACATCCAGAAACTTTTTGCTCATTCAAGGGTGATGCTCCGATCCGTCAGGTACCTCTTGATCGTGGGTAAGATGTATGATGCCATTTCCCGATGATCCGTCTATCGTCACCTTGAAGCCCCGATCTATCCTGAGATGCAGGACATCACCCTTATCGATAACGTCAGAGACCCTGACAAGGCTTTTCCAATCCGCAGATGCGTCCTCGGATATTGTGAAGGTCATGTATCCGAGCTTCAACGACGAGATGTTCTGGAAGAAATGAGAACCCTGGGAGGGATCGATGCTCCTGTCCCCCACCGGTCTCTCGGCTATAACACCAACACCCGATATATCGTCCCAGGATACCGGAATACCGAGCCAGGGGTCGCATGACCCCCATCTTCCGGGTCCCAGGAGCAGATAAGGTCTCCCCTCCCTCACAAGGGACGAGTTCAGCCTGCCGATCTCCCTCACCAGGTTATCTGCTGTCTTTGCGTCAAGTGTGTTATCCTTGACCATGATGACATCCTTCAGGAAGAAGACCCCGTCACCGAGTGTCCGCCCGGACCGGGCGATCACCGAACTCTCCTCGATATTCTCGATATCCACGCTCGAGACCGTATCCCTGCCCCTCATACCTCTGAGCTGGAGAAGGTAGACATCAGCCTTTTTGGGGTCGTCCGGATCGATATTCACCGCGAATTCTATCTCCACAGGGGTACCGAGTGCGGCTTCCGACATCGTAAGCAGGTCATCAAAGAACCGGGCTAGAGGAATGGCGCCCATCTGGAGGATCGGGGCGAAGTCGATCACGCGCGGTCCATCCCTTCCCGTTCCAGGATACAATCTGTCGTTCTCGTAGGAATATGTGGATGCAAGGAGGTCCAGGATGCCGTCGTGCTCCGCAGTGGACATCTCTTCCCTGACCATCTGGACATCCTCCGAGAATTCGTTGGATTTCACGGTCATGCCTTTTTTTAGTGCATAAAAATAGCGCTGGCTCATCCGGATGGATTCCCCGGGGGAGCCTGTAAAGCGGGACCTTGGATGCTTTGGACAGAATTTGTGGGAGCTTCCCCCGTCAACTATCATCTTGCCAAGGCCAACCGCTAGATGGACCGTGCCGTCAGTGCTGGAACAGCCTGGATAAGGCCAGTAGTCG
>JAFGJI010000216.1 GCA_016929175.1 Thermoplasmatota archaeon
ACATCGCATGGGGCGGCCCCGATTCCGAATACGACAAGGTGGTCGATGTCTACGACAACAGCCAGCTCCCGAATGTTGGTGACCGAAAGATAGGGACCGTTACCGCACCCAACGGCGGCACGTTCAGTTATTCCAAATTCTTCAAATACGGGACCGGCTCGGCAGCGAACACATATTACTACAATGCCGGAGGGACGCATGTCTACGGGAATACGGCCAGGATCACCGATGACGGGTCACTTGAAACCGCTTCGGCAACGCTCACTGTTTACGTCCAGAGTTACCTATACGAAACGGCATACGCGAAGGGCAGCAATTACTATGGTGGTACTCAGAAGGCGAAAACCGTTCAAGATTTCTGCCCCACATACTTCTCTCAATGGGGATGGACCAACAAGATCGATTCCACCGGTTCTTACAAATGGCCTCTCTATGCCGGAGCCGCACAGTGCGTGGTCAGCAATGGTTTCCTGATCGGATATGTAATTGTCAGTTACAGTGCCAGTTCTCCTTATATCGATGTTGATTACCATATAGATCAGGAATATCATGTAAGGGAAACCCATGTGTACGCCGGTCTGACGATGTTCCCTCAGGTAAATGATCAAAATACGGTCTCACCGGGACAGTACTACATCGACAATACGATCACCGGAACCCAGACGATCTGGATCATTGCGCACGCTGTGATCGGATACGCGGACCCGAACTTTGGCCCTCCGTCCTGATGATCGTCCGGTGACGCGGGAAAAAGGAGATCTGACCTTTCGGGGATCAATGCCCGGGCAGCATATGAAGCCTGGGCTTTTTTTTTTTAAACGTCGGATATTGTGCCCCCTCACAATGTCCGGATGTAGCCCGGTCTCACCTTCCTTCGGAGGCCGTCTCGTATCAAACATTGGTCCAGGATGGATGAAGGCTTCAGGAGAGGAAGAGGAGATGGGTATGAGCGATATACCAGAATGAATACCATTCATGGTCTCATGATCGGATCCTCATCGACATATTAAATTATCCCGGGGATCCTTTTCGATGCCAACACTTGAGGATGGCCATAAAAAAAAATTCGACCGGGTATGGCATTTTGAACATGAATACAGACAGGGGTAGTGCCTGATCATGAAGTCGGACCTGTTCGATCGATCGACCGCTTGCATCGGGAGGATGGTGGTAAATCATCCTGGCAGGATAGCCGTGGTGTTCTCGGTCCTGACGGTCATTCTCTTTCTCCCCGTGACATGGATGGACACCTCCACCTCCATGTCGGATTTCACCCCCGAGAGCAGGTTCATAAAGGCGGACGGTATCCTCCGGACCGAGTTCAATACCACCGACAGCGTCATCGGCATACTGGACGCCGGGTCCGGGTCCGTCCTCTCCAGGGAAGCGCTTATCCTGATGACCAATATAGAGGACGGGATAAGGAATGATGAAAGAATATCCCCGTATCTGGCGGGTTGCGGTGACCCGGTGGCATCCATCTCCGACCCGGTTGCCGCAGCCGTTTTAATGATCTCCAACGGGACCTTCCGCATCGAGGATGCCCCCGAGGAAATGCTCGATATGGCGGTCTCCCTTGTACTTCAGGACCGTGAATATTCCAAGCTCGTCTCGGACGACGACAGATACGCCGTCATCATCTTCAGGCTCCGGCATGATATGATCCCGCGGGACGATGAATCCGTGGAGGTGAGGATGAACGAGCTGATGGAAGGTATGGACCTCCGGGGTCTCGACTACTACTCGTTCTCCGCTCTCAACTCCCGAATGAAGGAGGACGCCATCTCATCACTCTCGTTGCTTCTCCCGGTCTCCATCGTTATGGTAATAGTGGTGCTGGCGTTCGGACTGAGGTCCCTTCCGAACCTGATAGCCTCGTTGATCGGTATTGCCTCCACGGTGGTGATGTCCTTCGGCATGTTCTCTCTGCTGGGACTCAGGTTCAGCCAGATGATGTTCTTCTCCCCCATCGTCATCATAGTCCTGTGCATAGATTACGGAATTCATGTCCTCTTTCGGGACAGGGAGTTCCTTGAGAAAGGGGAGCCTCCGCAGGTCTCCATGAAGAATGCCATCAGGTTCATGGGGATATCCATAGCACTTTCGATGATCACCACCGCCCTGGCCTTCGGCTCGAACTCCCTTTCCGCGATACCCGCGGTGTCTTCCTTCGGTCTGTTCCTTGCCATCGGGATATTCATCTCGTTCATGGTGATGATGTTCTTCGTTCCTTCCCTCGTGCTCCTTTACCGCAGGGTATTCTGGAAGGAGAAGAAGATTATCAAAGGAAAACGATCTAACTCCGGAGGTCCCTCCAGGATATCGAGAAAGCTGGTCTCGATCTTCTGGAAGGTTCCATATGTATTCCTGATAGCGGCATTCCTCCTGGCGGGTTCGGGGCTGTATTTCGGTCTGAGGATCGACCAAGACATGACCGCGAGGGATGTAACCTCCACGGACTCTCCACTTGTCAGGGCCGCCGATGTGCTGGATAAAGAGTTCAAGGGCCTTGGGGGGGAAACGTGTCAGGTCATCGTCATGGGGGATATCTCCGACCCGGGGGTCCTTGAAGCCCTGAACCTGTCCGTGAACTCGATGATGGATGACAGGCATATCTCGGATGTCGATGGTTCCGTCAGGTCCGTCATTCCTGCCGTCAAGCAGGTTTTCGCGGGGTCGGGAGCCCCGGACCTGGACGGGAACGGGCTTCCGGACTCCAGGGAGGTCACCCTCGCCATCCTGAACCATCTTTACGAACATGGCCTCGGAGACCAGGTCCCCCCGGGGGAGATCAGGTCTCTGCTGAGCAGGTCCGAAGGGGGTTTCGATGGAACGGTCGTCATCGTATCCAGCGTGAACGTTTCCGGACCCGCTGGCGGAGCTCTTCTGAGGGAGCTCGAGGATGATATGGAGCCTCTCGAGGGGAAGGCGAAGATATTCTATGCCGGCTTCCTGTTCGAGAGATACGACATGCTCGAGCGGATGATAGACGGTATGTCCCGCTCCACGATCGCAACGACCCTTCTGGTCACGGTCCTCGTCATCCTCCTCTTCAGATCCTTCCGCTACGGGATCATCACATCCATACCCATAGTGCTGGTGATCGGTTGGATAATGGGAGTTATGGCCTTGACCGGTTACAAATGGAACATGGTCACGGTGACCATAACATCGATGACGGTGGGTGTGGGTATAGATCATTCCATCCATCTGGTGGAGAGGTACCGGCAGGAGAAGAGATCGAAGGAGGACATCAGGGAGGCGATGTCCACGGCCATTGCCACGACCGGGGGCTCCCTCTTCGCCGCTGCGGCCACCACGTTCGGGGGATTCTTCGTGATGGCTTTTTCGGATATCGGGATGTACAACGCGTTCGGTGTGCTGACATCCCTTATGATCCTGTTCGCATTTTTTTCCTCGGTGCTGGTCCTGCCTCCAGCCATTCTATGGGTCGACAGGGTCCGAAACAGCAAGCGGCCAGGGTGCCCCGGCACTCCCGGGACAGATATCGAGCGATCATGACCTCGACCGATATAATCCATACTGCATTAATTTGATATGCAGTTTCTAACATATACTATGCTATTCTTGATCCAATATTCGTATATGCAAATTTTTTCCAGTATAAAATTGGATCCGGATAACTTGATTCCCAATGTCGGAGAAGCTGAGGGAGCAGGGGTCAATAATTTGTATATTATCTTATTATCATGCAATATTACCAGTCATCTCTCAGATGTAACTGAGTCCATATCACGTATGAACCCCCCAATATAGACGGTAAATGGATATTATGTTGAAATCATCCTATATTGGAGAATATATCCTGATCCAATTATCGATGCAGATGGTATCCAGCATTATCCACATATGGGGAGTTAAGGTTATATACGAAAGCAAATGTTACGCAATATGTGGGTTCTTTAAGGTAAATATTCCGATATATGAGGAGCAAGTGGTATGAAGACAACTCACAAGAAGATACTATCGTTCACAGCTATCGTTCTCTTCATCACGTCCTCACTATTCGGCCTGTCACCCCCATCTGATATTGATATTGGGTCGCCTTCATTTGAAATGCTTCCCACAGGCGACTCCCCTATCGGGGGTGGAATAAATACGTCCGGTCACCCCTGGCCAATGTATAGGGGGGATGAAAGGAATACTGGTTGTAGTTCAGTTAACACAAGTCACAATAATGGTAAGTTAATATGGTCATTTCAATCTCAAAACAATGTAGGAAGCTCTCCCGTAATAGATTCAAATGGAACTGTTTACATTACTTCGTACAAGGACGTATATGCATTATATGAAAATGGCACCGTTAAGTGGAAATACTCACCAGGGGGTATTTGCTCACCTTCCCTGGCAATAGATGGAAATGGATCCATCTTCTTTGGATCCGGTAATAATTTTTATTCTTTACATAGTAACGGGACTGTTAGATGGAAATATTCATCGGCAGATATTTTTTGGTTTTCGGTTCCAACAATATGCTTGAATGGAACGAT
>JAFGJI010000022.1 GCA_016929175.1 Thermoplasmatota archaeon
AAGGGCTATCGAGAGTGCCTTCGTGAGGTAGGACAGCCCCCTTGCCAGAGCGGATGCCCTGAAGACGCCGTCCTTCAACGCGTTACCAAGGGTCTTAAGGAACGATGCTTCGTTCATCTCGATGTCCTTGAGGTCACCCTCTATCATGATCTGGTAGATGATCTGGAGCACGAGATATCCTGTCCCCAGGATCGCTGCCAGGCCAAGTGCTTCCCTGAAATAAGGGTATCCGGAGAGAGTGGTGATGCTTCCCCCGGAGCCGAAGAACGCGAAGGGGAAAAGGAGAGAGTGGGCAACTGCGATCGGTATGAACTTCCCCTTCATTCTCTTCCCTGCAACATTGTAGAGGGCCCCCATGAAGGTCATGACAGCGAGAATGACCATGGCGGTCCAGTTCATTTCCGAGATGAAGATGCCGTAGACGAAGGAGATGAAGATGAGCACTATGCATGCGTACCTTGCCACCTGGGGGTCGATGGCTCCTCTCTGGAGCGGGTGGTGGGATTTGTGGGGGTCATCAATATCGTAGCCCTGGATGAAGTCCTCTGCCGAGTTGTGACCATATCCCGCGTTGTGGTAGAGCCATCCGAATATGAGGAAGAGCAGGACCTTGATGTCCCATATCGTCCCCACAGCCAGGGCTGCACCTGTTATGGTTATGGACATCTCGAGAGGACTGGTATGACTGCGGAATAACTGAAGCCAATCCCTGAGGTTTCCCATGGGTGGGGATTGTCATGTATGATATTTTGTATTTGCTAGATGATGAACGAATATCAGGTCGTTGCCAATGCCGCGTCCACAAGACCATGTCCGTATAAATCGTCTTCTCCTGGGGTCCCAAGGTCTTCAGCATTTTCCAGGGCAGTCCAAACATCATCGACATCAAAGGTAGTGACCTCAGGGGTAAGAATTTTATCAATTACCAGTGCAGCAACACCCGTCACATGCGGGCAGGCCATGGATGTTCCGCTGATGGTGGTGTAACCCCCGTTATTCCATGTTGATTTGATACTTACACCAGGCGCGGCAACCTCTATCTCGGCTCCCCTGTTACTCCAGGAAGCGATCGTATTCGTAATATCTGTTGCCGATACCGCGATCACTTCTCCGTATTTTGCCGGATAGCTTACTGTTGACCCATCATTCCCTGCAGCGGCTACAATTACTATCCCAGCATTGTAAGCATTAGTAATTGCAGTATGCAGTGGCGGATAATCCTCACTGGTGCCAAGGCTCATGGAAATTACGTCCATATTATTTGTAATGGCCCATTCAATGCCGCTTATGATCCAGGATGCATAACCACTACCGGTCCTGTCAAGGACTTTGACCGCATAGATGCTTGCATCAGGTGCGACTCCAACAACCCCGATTTCATTATTCTTTGCTGCAATTGTTCCTGCAACATGTGTTCCATGGCCGTTGTCATCGTTGAAATTCGTCGGATCCACCCTCCTGCGCACTGGGACGAAGTTAACGCCACCAGCGTATTTAAGGTCCGGATGGTCCTTGTCGATACCGGTATCCAGGATCGCCACCTTGACCCCTGAACCTGTCCACGTGTCCCATACATCGTCAGCGTTGATCCTCAAGACACCCCAAGGGATCTCCTGATCCGGGTCAGGTTCCGGAACCGGAACCACCGGTCTCTTGTAGGCTTCGAACTCATGGTCGATGATATGGGCCCATGGGACCTCCTCGACAGCTTCCGCAACGATCGGTAAGGATCCGACCGCCATTATCATTATGAACGATGCTACAATCAATTTTCTGTACACAGTAAACCCTCCTGAATACTGGATGCCGCATAACTTAAACCAGTATAAAACATCTTGCAAAGAATAGAGTGAAGTCCATACTTCATCCGGGCTCTTCGGTGCCCTTTATAACCAACTCGGGGACCAGGATCAATAGTGTACCTGACACGGACATGAACCAGCCTCCGGAGAGGGCCGAGAAATGGAGAGCTTCGAACTGGGAGAACCTCGCACCCTCGATGAACATTATGTTCGGAAGGAAAAAGAAGAAGAACAGAAGTGAGACCAGCACCAACAGGGAGGTGGATATACTTAGCGTCCTGGCTCCCAGATTTCCGGTGATCAGGGCCACGATAGCGCCGAATACCATCATGATGTGGATTATCAGGACACCCGTGACCCCGGAGCTCGAGGTCGTCCCATCGGCCTCTTCCTTCAACACTCGATCAGGAGGCCTCACGAAGTACTCATCGCCACCTTGCTCCAGCGAGGCAAGCTCCGAACCTTCGATGAAGCTTCCGAGGACTGCCGGGAATATGATCAAAAGGAAACCGGCACAGAGAAGGGACCTCTTCCATATGGGGATACTCAAGATCGTTTTAAGCTCCTTTTCCCCGATCTCTCTGATAATTTCCCGTATCAAGGATCCTGAGGCTGCAAGAAGGACCACTCCCGGTATCGACCACAGGAGGCCGGTCGTCATGAAACCGATACCAGCGGGAATTGCGATCCCGATGACCCAGCCTATCCTTCTTTCGAGATCGGGAGATGTCTCCCTTGACGCACGGTAGGAGCAGTAGATCGCGAAGGCGGATAGGAGCAATGTGAGAAGACCGGGGGCAAGGGTTCCCTCATTGTTCCCGTTCAGGGACCCCACATGGCTTCCCGCCACCAGCTGGATAAGACCAATGAATACCCCGAGGGCACCGCCGGCCGCTCCAATTTTAAAGCCTCTATTACCAACCAACCTCGGTTCCTTTTCCACGAAGCTTGAAAAGCCTGCAACTATTTCAATGACCCCTTTTTCGGCGAAGAAGATTTCTATTGATAGGATATTGCTACGGCAGAACGTGATATCGATGGTGGTGAGACAGATACGGACCGGAAGAGACAATTTCAGCTACCTTATATTCGACGAGAAAACCCGAATGGCTGCCCTGGTTGACCCGGGCTTCGATGCCTCCGAAGCGCTCGGGATCATCAAAGACGAGGGACTGGACCTGAGATATGTCATCAACACCCACCATCACGGGGACCACACGGCCTCGAACGGCGAGGTCATAAGCGAGACAGGAGCTAAGCTGGTAGCTTCCAGGGAGGACGGTGCAAACCTCAAGGACAGTGTGGACATCCATGTTTGGGAGGGAGACGCGTTGTCGCTGGGATGCGTCTCATTGAAGTTTCTGGGAGCTCCAGGGCATACAAAAGGGGGGCTCTGCATCATTGTCGGGGACGGATACCTCATCACTGGGGATACGCTCTTTATAAACGATTGCGGAAGATGCGATCTGCCTGGGGGAAGCCTCAAGGATATGTTCGCCACACTTCAGAAGCTCAAGGAACTTGACGACCAACTTATCGTATTCCCGGGTCACGATTACGGACCGATGCCAAGTGATACCCTAGGGAACCAGAAGAGGATAAGCGGCGTCCTCCTTGCAAGGGACATCGATGAGTTCTCGAGGCTATGATATCGGATAAGGGACCCCGCCTTTTTTCGGCTTTTCACGATCTTCTCCTTATCGATCCATCTCGTTGACCTGCAGACCTTCCTTGCTGTAGATGATCTTCCCCATCCACAGGTCCGACCTTACATTGCTTTCGGTACCCTCCCTGGCATCGCACCATATCCCCACGGTCCACCCCGGACCCGATGCGAGTGCCAGATAATCCCCGATGAAGGGACCCCGGGTATTATCACCGTCGAACTGTGTATCGCACATCTGGATGTTATCCCAGGTTATGCCGAGGTCATAGGAGATCGCAAAGAAGACGCTTAAAAGGTCATTGTTCGGGTCCAGTCTCCTGTCGTAGAACATGACCTGCACCGAACCGTCGTTACCCACGGTTACAGCGGGGAACCACTGGTCGTTGTCGCTTGCTCCGGTGGCATTGTTGACCTTGACCGGCTCTGTCCAGGAGTCCCCGCCATCGTGGGACGCAACGAGAAGGATGTCCGCCTGCCCGTATCCCATCCTTCGGTCGGGCCACACGATGTATATGGAATCCGTATGGTTCCCGCCGGAGGTATCAACAGCCATGTCGCACATCGTTGGCGTCCTGTAACCCCCATTCTCCGGATAGTAGTCGAGAGGAGTAACGCTGGCAATGGTCCTGACATCCTCGAAACTCTGTCCGCCGTCGGTCGACCTTGTATATCGCAGGATCCCGAAATCGAACTCGATCCATGAAACGTGCACAACACCGTCGCTCGTGACCTCCACCTGGGAGCCCTGGACCTGCCTCTCCTTCTTCGAGATCTCCGAGATGATCTGGGGTCTTGACCAGGTCTCTCCCCGGTCCCTTGATACCGAATGGACCATTGCTGATGAAACCCCGTAGAGCTGGAACGCGGTCCAGGTCACGTGAACGTCTCCCGTCGTCGGATCGACCGCGATCCACTCCTTGTCGTGGAAATTTGCAAGTGTATTCGAAAGGGTGGACAGCGACTGGATGACAATGGACACCATTCCGAACGTTTTTCCACCATCATCTGAACGGGCGACGAAGATGCCTGAACCGGGCTTGCGTATGTTCCCGAACTCGACCTCCCTCTGGAAGGCTATGCCTGAGAAATAGCAGGTGCCATCGGGACCGAAAACCACGACGGGGTCCCCGCCTCCAGCAAAAGGCCAAAGAGGTGAGCTCCTGTCGCCGTCGATCCCGGGTATGTATCCGCTTCCCCAGGTCTTGCCGCCGTCGAACGTGTAATAATAGCCGCACCAGGCATCTCCTGTCGGACCACCGTAATCATTGGAACCCGCGACCATGTTCATGGGGTCTGTGGGGTTTATCGCAAATCCTGGCTCGTTGTTGGCCGTACGTGTGTCCGTTACCTTGCTGTTGGGCTCGGCAAGATGAGGACGGAAGACCTCGGGCTTTACTCCTCCATCACCATCACCCGATCCCCTTCTGTCCCGGGCAAAGACACTGACCAGTATTATTGCGCCCAATACAAGTAGGATCACGAACCCCACGGCGATGACCTTCCTGTTCGCCAGGAGGTCCTTTTCTCCGTCAGACATGAACTTTCAAATAACCATTCTGTTATTCAATCTATCGGTTGACGCGCAATCAACGTCTCCCCTTGTTTGTCGGGGGCAATAAAAACTTAAATATAGATATATATTGGATTCTCCAATGGGATGCGATGTGCTCGGGAACGTACCGGCCGGAATATCCGATGACCAGGAGGCATGAGGACTGTGGCGTTCGAATGGCTTGATGACCCGGTCCTTGGATCTATAATAACCGTCGAGAACCTTCTGATAGCGGGAACCATATTTGCGATCGGTGTGGTCCTCGCCGCCTTCATGCCCGGTATACTTGCCAGGAACATTGCCAGAATATTCTCCAACATTGAGTTCAAGTCAATTCTAAAGGGCCAGAAAAGGAACGATGAGGAAAAAGAGAAGGAACGGGGAAGGATCGACCGGAGAATGGATATAACGGTTGCAAGACCGATAAAGAGGGGGTTGATGGGGTTCTATATCCTTCTTTTCCTGGTCCTTGCGATATACACTCTCCCCCTGGAACTTGGGACCAGGTTCCGCTTTTTTGGAAATTCCTACGAGGCATGGCGTTTCCTCCAGTTTGGGGTATCCTTCTTTTTGATACTCCTCCTCTCACTTTTCGCATTGGAGCCCATAATGCGGGCATCCATATACCTGCTCCTTGGAAGCAAGGTCTCGAAGAAGAGCAAGTATGTACTTTACCGCTCCCTCCGGTTCTCCGTAAAGCTTTTCCTGGTTGTTTTCGGGACGTTCATATCTATGGAACTCTCCTTCACCGATGAACAACTGCATCCCCTCGCATGGATACTCAAGATCACCATTTTCGTGATGATACTGATCGCCGCCTACATCATAGCCCAGCTGGTCGTGACGATCACGGAGCCTCAGTATCGCTCCGGCGGGAGATCGAAGAAGGACATGGGAAAGGCGGTGAGCAGGGGGATCAAGATAGGCATATACATAGCTGGAGCGCTCATCGGACTGCTCTACCTCGGCATATCCCCGACCGCAATATTCGGAGGCTCTGTCGTTGCCGGTATTGTCCTGGGTTTCGGCCTCCAGGATACCATATCGAACCTCGCTGCCGGTGTCCTGATAGTCATGGACAAACCCTTCGTCATAGGGGACCGCATAAGGTTGGACTGGGGTGGGATCGAGACATGGGGCGATGTCACGGATATTTCCATGAGATCGACCTGGATCAAGACACCCGAGGACGAGATGATAGTCATCCCGAACAACGTCATAGCGTCCTCTCAGGTCTGGAACTACACCCGGGATTCCCCAAGAATGGCACTCACAGTGGATATCGGCATCTCCTACGATTCCGATTGGAGGCTTGCTGAGAAGCTGATCCTCGAGATACTCCACAAACACCCTCTCGTTCTCAACAAACCCCCCCCGTATGTGATGATGAAGGATTTTGCCGAATCCGCCCAGATGCTCACGGTGAAGTTCTGGATCCCGGAGGCAAGGGACCGCAACGTGGTGAAGTCCGATGTTCTGAAGAGGGTGAAAGATGCTTTCGACCATTGCGGGGTCGAGATACCGTTCCCCTACCGGACCCTGGTCTATAAAAAAGAGATCCCGAAGCCACATAAGCTGGCCGAAGAATACAAGAGCTCAATATTCCTGCCGTCGACCGGTTTCAAGAAGTTCAAGTTCCAGGAGGATTCTATTGTTGAGGTCGAGACCATTGGAACCTCGATACTCGCCCCGACCTCCGGCTTCTACACTGCCCAGTACACCGCACCGTTCGTCATGCAGACCGCCAAAAAGGTGGGTGCCTCCGTCACTGCCCTCTACATACACACACCCGGCAGCACGGATTACGAGGGGCAGAGGGCACTGCGCATATACAACGAACTCGCCAAGAGCTACGGCATTGATATCAAATTGATCTACAAGGAAGGGGACGTTCTCGAGAACATCCTCGAGGTGGCCGAGCAGGAAGAGATCAGCCTCATAATCATGGGGTCCACCGAGGAATCCATCTTCGGCCGGATCACCAGGAGATCGATCAGCCAGGAACTTCTCATCCACCTTTCCATCCCGACCATGGTCGTTCCTATCAAGGCCGCCGTCAGGATGAAGGAGGAGATCGAGCGGAAGAAGAAGGCGGAAGCCCGCGAATTCGACGATGAAGCGGTTGACTTCACTTCACTCGGAGCTCTGGAGAAGATGGAAGAAGAGAGCATGGACCATGACGAGGAATGATGTCATCCCTTCTTCCTGACCATTCCCGCTCTCTCCCTCTCCCTCATTATCTTCTCCGCCATCTTCCCGGGATCAACGATCGGGCCGTGTCCGAAACCTTCACAGTCGGTGTGTACCAGAAGCTTCCCGGCGGGGGTCAAAAGGAAGGGATAGGTAGCACAAGTATAAGGCCAATCAGGATACAGGGTGCAGAGGTTGGTACGGTCTTCCAGCAGAGGGCACTTCCCTTTTATCACGAAATAGGGGTGGGTCCGCCCCGTTGTGGGATCCACCTCGAGCCTGTCGATATCCAGATCGGCGGCCCGCTCATCATCCCTCAGTCTGTCGTACTCACTCCATGTTATATTTATCGCCCAGGGTTGTCTGCAGCACCATGAGCACCTTATGCACTCCCAGCGGGTGCCCGGTTCAAGGGGAACCCATTCCCTTTTCAGTAGATCTTCCTCGTTGACCCTCTTGTGGAGCTCGAACCCGCTTTTCTTCACATGTACCAATTCGTTTGGGTGAATATAACATTTCCCAAAAGGTTCATTACGAAAGGGAGAGATGCATGGAAGTGTCCTCAAAGAAACCCAGGACGGGGGCCGGAACGGCCTTGAGGTTCGTCTTTACCATTTTAGTGCTCTTGCTGCTAATGGGGGGCACCATCCTCGGCTTTTACCTCTACATCGACCATCTGATCAGCCAGATGGAAAGGGAAGGGTTCTCGGAAGAGGACCTCGTCGCTCCGGCCCTGGAGGGAAGACCTCTGGAAACCGAGACACCTCCGATCTTCGTGCTCCCCTGGGAGCCCGGGCTCTCTCCGGAGATGCACCTGATAATCGCACTCAACAATTCGGATGACATCAAGAAGCTGGATGGCTACATCGACATTGGCGTGGTCCTTAACCTATCACTCAAGAACGCCGGTCAGGGAAGACTGTACGTGGAGCGCACCTATGCACATCCTGGCTGGGGGGGCGAGGTTTCCGGAAACCTGGGCAAGTACATCGACATCGGTCAGGAGCGCTACATGAGGCACCTTATCGTCCCTTTCCCGGAAGAGCCCCTCGAAGATGACGATATGACACTGTCCATCTTCTTTGATATACTTGTGGAGAGGGGGGGTACCTGGTATCGAAGGGAAGGGATCGAGTACCCGGCATATCCCGTCAACGTACTCGAGCCGC
>JAFGJI010000023.1 GCA_016929175.1 Thermoplasmatota archaeon
GCGGTAAGGAGGTTCAGCAGTGCACCGACGGTCTCCCGGGAACCGAGGTCAATCCCCGCCGAACCGTAAGTGGACAGCAATATCGTTGCAGGAACCGTTACAAGAAGACCTGCGATCTTCCACGGGCCAAGCCTCTCTCCGAGAAATGGGACCGCAAGGAGTATCGTGAATATCGGCGATACCCCCTGTATCAGCGCTGTAAGGGAAGAAGTGGATCCCGGGTCCATCATCGTCATGCCGAGGTTCTGAAGGATGTTCGGGAGGACCGTGCTGAAGAGGGCAAAGGAGACAACGGTCAACATGCCTCTCCTGCCCCTCAGGCCGGCCAACAAGAGGTTATCCTTTCCGATCATCCCCTTCCGACCGGTGAACTTTCCGAGAAAGAAGATCAACGTAAGCATGAAAACGGAAACCCAGAGAGCACGCAGGAACCCGAGCGTCACGGGAGGGATCACCTCCAGGGCTATCACAAGCCCCCAGAAGCTTGTCCCGAAAAGGAGCATGGAAAGGACACCCAGGAGGGTCATTCTGTCAATGATCCTGCCGCCTGGACCGCTGCCCCGGTTTCCATGAACCATGTTGACGGAATAACCAACCGGTAAATGAAACTATCAAGGCATGGAGCCTCAAAACCGAAAGGGTTTAATCCAGACATCGTCATGAAAGTCCCCGGGATCGAGCAACGATCGCTGACCAGGTTAGGCGAGGGAACATTACGGGTGATCATCTCTTCCCGGGGAGGAACCCGAACCGGGTGAGAGTTGGTTACCAAGGATCAGGGTGTTGGCAGATGAGGGACAGGGAAGGCAGGCTGGCAACCAGAAAAAAGGCAAGGAAGAGGGGGCCAGATGGAGATCCGAAAAGACTTACCCCCCTCGGGTACATACTCCGGGAGACCTGGAGGAACAGGTCGAGGACGTTCTTCTCGATCACCGGGATCGCCTCCCTCGCCCTTCTGTTCATCCTGTTCTCTTCCATGGATAAGGGCCTGGAGGACTATTTCGAGGACGAAAGCGAGGGTGTTCCAAGCGATGAGAGCAAGGAGCTTTTCAAGGTCAAACAGGTCATGGATGACTGGGTCTACCTCATCTCGGTGCTGTGCTGGGCCTTGATGGTCCTTGTCGTGATGAACACCGCCACGATAACCGTGGTTGAAAGGAAGCTCGAACTCGGGAGCCTCCGGGCAATAGGCATAAGCTCGGTTCAGGTCTCTTTCCTTGTCATCGGGTCCATGATGCTTATCGTGGCAGCAGGCATAGCGTCAGGTCTGCTCGCATCCCTCGTATTGATCCCCCTTCTCGATATCGCCAACCTGTCCATGCTCGGAGGGGGGTTGGACCTCCCTCTGGTGTATGACCCGGTTTCCATTCTCAACACCATTCTCCTCGGTCTCGGGTCCGGCGCCCTTGGTCTTATACCCCCTCTCTTGATGATAATCAGATCATCACCCGTGGAGGTGCTCAGGGATGCCGGATAGACCTCTGATAGAGACCGTTGACCTTGTAAAGACCTACAGGGTCGGATCCTCGACGGTCAAAGCCCTCGATCATTTCTCCATCGACATCGAGGAGGGGGAAATGGTCGCAATAATGGGACCTTCCGGCTCCGGAAAGACATCCCTGCTGAACCTGATCGGGGCCCTTGACAGGCCCGATTCGGGCACTGTCCGGGTCAAGAACGTTGAGATCGACAGGCTGGGAGAAGAGCAGAGGGCACGGTTCAGGAAGCACAACATCGGTTTCATATTCCAGTTCTTCAACCTGATACCATCCCTTACGGCCATCGAGAACGTCCTCGTTCCTATAATGTTCGAAAAGGAGAAACCAACAAGGAAGGCAGCGGACCTTCTGGAGAGAGTGGGGCTCGGGGACCGCTTCGACCATCTTCCCGGAATGCTTTCGGGGGGTGAGAGGCAGAGGGTGGCAATAGCCAGAGCACTCATCAACGACCCCCTGATCATCCTGGCGGATGAGCCGACAGGGAATATAGACAGCGAGACAGCACGTGAGATCGTCTCTCTGTTCAAGGAACTGAACGATGAGGGGAAGACCCTGGTCCTTGCAACACATGACAGACTCGTGGCGGGGAGGGCGAAGGTCATGGTCAAGATCAGGGATGGCAGGATGGTCAGGGGGAAAGCGCATTCAAGGGATGGGATGATGAGCCTATCTCCCAAGGAAGGAGGTGGCAGGGAGAAATGAGCGACAGGCGCCCATCCTTCAACTCCGCCACGTATGCCCTTTCACATCTCAGGCACGATCTTTTCAGATCGACAACCATAGTGATCACCCTTGGCCTCACGATAGCCTTCATCCTCCTTACGTCTTCACTGCTCTTCGGACTGGTGAACGAGATCTCCGGGACCGATGAGAAAGCATCCATCCTCGAAGGTCGCATACCCGGTTCATTATCCATGTTCGAGGAGTTCAGACTGACAGGCAACGAACTATCCGAGGATAGTAAATCTGCTCTCGTGAACTACCTCCTTGTCACTTCGACGATCGTGTTCGCTGTGGCACTATTCATAATGTTCAATACCATGTCCATCGCGGTCCAGGAGCGGAGAAGCGAAATAGGGGTTCTCCGCTCCGTGGGCTTCTCATCCAAGGAGGTCATGAAGATATTCCTCACCGAGGGGGCTGTCATCGGAACGATATCCTTTCTGGGTGCTCTTTTCCTCGGGACCCCTTTCATAGTGAACCTTGCCGCGTATCTTATAGACAGGGGGGAGAGCGGTATCTTCTTCGTGCAGCCCGTGATCCCGCTCCAGCTCGTGGTGATCATCGGAGCGTTGACGATCACCCTGACGGTCTCGACCACATATCTTGCAATCAGGAAGAACCTTGGCGTCGATCCGGTGGAAATGCTAAGGCCTTCGGGATGACACCCCTTCCATTACGTGGAATCCCGAGACTATGGAGACTATGGTTATATACGAGCATTGGATTGTTAACCTGATGTCAGATCTCGATTCCCTGAAGGACCACCTGATCAAGGTGCTGGATGAGGAGGAGAAGGCTCGGGAAGGGTCCTTCTCCATGTCGCGAGACCTCATCAGGGCCTGCAGGAAGCTGACATCCGAACTCGTACAGGAGAGAGAGATCGAGATCTCCGAATTGAGAGGCCAGGCGGTAATCCTTACGAAGTTCATCGAAAAAGGAGGCTTGAGACCGGCCTTTGCGGAAGATGCTCTTGCGGAATACTGCGAGGTCGAGGTCCTGAGGTCAATTCTGTTCGATGAGGACATCCCCCACCCAGGGTCCCTTGGGATGCCGGAAAGGGCATTCGTCCTCGGTCTATGTGATTCCGTGGGAGAGATGAGAAGGATCGCTCTGAACCGGCTGCTTCGGGCCGATCTTGATGGCGCCGCACGGATGTATGAGAAGATGAAGGTGATCGGACACGTTATAGAGGGACTTGTCTACCCAAGTGGGATGATACCTTTGAAAAAGAAACAGGATGTTGTCAGGTCCCTTCTTGACAGAACGGGAGGCGAGCTCGCAGTTGCCAGGTACTCACCGGGCCGGGTCTGGGAGGACATGGGAGGGACCGAAGATGAATAAAGAAGATGCCGGAAAAGGCCACGTCAGGTCCACGAAGGGCGAGGGCAAGCTGGAGGATATGGTGGAATATTTTTCAGGGATAGGTCACCCGCATCCGATATCTGAGGCCGTTCAGGACCTTAGACAGATGATGCTTTCGCGAGGGTTCGACGAGGTCCAGACCTCATACTTTCTGCCTCTCAGGGACATCAGACAGCTGACCGGCAACCTTTATCCAGCCTTCATGGATTCGATCTACCACCTATCCTGGCTCGGGGTCGGACCGATCCCCCCCAACAAGGATGTCGAAATGGAACTTTTAAAAAAGTTCCCAAACCTGGACCAGGCAGAGCTGTGGAACATCCTTGATACGATCGATGATGATACCTGCGGGGAGGACCTGCTTCGGACACTTGTCAGGGAGCTGAAGATCACTTACGGGGATGCCATCTCCATAATGAACAAGGTACCCGAACTCGCACAAGGGAAGATCGTTTACGAAGAGAATACCCTGAGATCTTTCATGCCGACCTCCTGGATATCGACCCTGGAGGCCACATACGATAGCGGGTCGCTCCCCATCAGGCTTTTCACGGTCGCATCGCTATTTCGCAGGGAACCCGAACAGGACAGCAGGCATATACAGACATACAACGTCCTGTCACTGGCCATCGTTGACAAAGATATCGATGTAGAGAAAGGGAAACGCATTCTGGGGAGAATATTCGATCAAATGGAATTGAATGATATCAAAATGGTGGTAAAAAAATATCCATTCCCGTATTTCGAGAGGGGTACGGAGGTCGAGATATTCGGCGGTGACCTGGAACTCGGCACCTGTGGAATTGTTACAGGGAACGTGCTGGAGGAGAAGGGGATCACTTCACCCGTATTCATAGCTGAAATAGGGGTGGAGAGAACACTCATGCACAAGCATGGGTACCCGGATATCAGGGAGCTCTTCTTTCCGCAGTTCTACTCATCATGGAACCTCACCGATGAGGAGATATCCGCATCGATCCGGTACATCAGAAAGCCGCAAACCGAATATGGCAAGGAGATCTCGAACGCCATTCTAAAATGCTACAAGGAAAGTGCCGGGGACCCCGATGTCAAGCGGAAAGTGGCCTGGAAAGGTTACCTGGTGGCTTCCGAATACGGCAGGTTCCTGGTATCGGAAGAGCGTGCGGCAAAGATCCATGTCCATGGCAGACCTGCGGAGGTTATACTGAGGGAGGGGGCTTCCGGTCAGGGCCTTACCGGGCCGGCAGCATTCAATGAGATATGGGTAAAGGACGGCGAGATAATCGGGGTTCCACCGGACCTTTCAGACAAGATGGAGGGATCGGGAGCCGTAAAGACAAACCGAACCTTTGTGAAAGGGTTTGCCAGATCTGCTGCCTGGAAGATCGAGAAGAACATCGACACCGGTCACACCGGCAAGATAATCGACAATGTGAAGGAACTCGAAGGAGTGAACATGAAACTCAACTCAAAGGCCTTTCAGTACATCCTCAGCCACAAGAAAAGGGTGAACATCCGGGGCCCGGTATACCTGAAGTTCCTGTTTCGGACCCTTGACCAACCGGAGAACGGGGACTGATCGAGGTCCTATCCATTTTCAAGTTTCTTTCGGCCAACCCCCAAGGGACCCTTTAAACCTAGGGGCTTTGAATGATGAGCGGTGATACGAATATGGGCATACTCACGCCCCAGGAGTGGAGATACCACCAGGAAGACCCTGGCCTTGCATCCCTTATCTCCGAGAAACTGGAGATACACCCTCTACTGGCGAGGGTCATGGTCGGTCGGTCCGTCAAGAATGTGGAGGAGGCCTATGATGTTCTTCATCCCAGCCTCAGGAACCTTCACGACCCCTTCCTATTCTCGGACATGGAAAAAGCGGTGGACAGGATCGCCGGGGCTCTGGCTGCCGGCGAGGGCATCACCATCCATGGCGATTATGATGTGGATGGTATATCCTCCACGGCCCTGCTTATCGACGCGCTGAACAGCTCCCCGAAGGGTGCAAAGATACATCACTTCCTTCCATCGAGGTTCGAGGAGGGATACGGTCTCTCCACAGCCTGCCTCGAAGAGATGGAGGAGAGAGGTGACACCCTGCTGATAACAGTGGATTGCGGTATCAAAGCTATGGAAGAGGTATCGGCTGCCCGTGAAAGAGGGATCGATGTCATAGTTACAGATCATCACGAACCCGGAACAGTGTCCCCCGATGCTCTTGCGGTTATAGATCCAAAATGGGAGGGGGCCTGTTACCCGTTCCCTGAATTGGCCGGAGTGGGTGTCGCCTTCAAAATGGCCACTGCCCTCCGGA
>JAFGJI010000217.1 GCA_016929175.1 Thermoplasmatota archaeon
GCGGTATATCCCCAGATGATATTCTCTTTCTCCATGTTCTTCTTCTTTCTCCAGAGCGTCTGACGGTATGTCTCCAGTTTCTTGGAGATCTCCCTCATGCTCCGTGTGGGATCCTCCAGGAGTTCCTTCAATATCCTCTCGTCAAGGTCCTTGATATTACCATTGTGCTTCTTTTTTTTCATGATGACACCAACTGTCCCATACCTCGCGGAGAAATATGTGATCGTGTCATTCATTCTTAAAATGTTTTACCTGGCGTGCCACATAGGGCCCCCTTGAACTACCTTCCTTCCAGACCGGTGCAGGACACGGTCCTTCGGGTACTAGAGCCCATGCCCCGTTTGCCTGCACGGTTCAAATAAAAAATTATGACAATTTGGAAGATAACGATGGTATTTTTGGACAATTGGTCTTATTCTCGGGAATATCGCCCAAAAACCGTAATGATATTTCTGCTTGTTGGAACAGCAAGATATTTATAGGGAGATCATATCAGCAATCGTCCCAAGGTTAGCGGACCAAGGAGAGATTTGTTTGGCTGAAAAAGGTTTCAATGCCTACAATATGGCGCAGACACAATTCGACAATGTTGCTGAGAAATTGGAGATGGACAACGCTGTCAGAGCATTGCTCCGGGAGCCTCAGAGGGAATACCATTTCCTGATCCCTGTCCGTATGGATGACGGGTCTTTCAGGATATTCAAGGGCTTCAGGGTACAGCACAATGATGCCCGGGGCCCCTGCAAGGGAGGGATCAGGTTCCACCCTCAGGAGACCGCCGATACCGTAAGGGCCCTTGCGATGTGGATGACATGGAAATGTGCCGTTGCCGACATCCCTCTTGGAGGGGGCAAGGGAGGGGTCATCTGCGACCCTCACGATCTGTCCATGAGGGAGCAGGAAGCACTATGCCGCGGCTGGGTGAGACAGGTCTTCTCGAACGTGGGACCTTTCCAGGACGTCCCCGCCCCTGATGTGATGACCAGCGGTCAGCATATGCTGTGGATGCTGGATGAGTACGAGCGATTGGCAGGCGGGAAATATCCCGGGTTCATAACGGGCAAACCCGTCGGAATGGGAGGTTCCCTTGGCAGGACCGAGGCGACCGGTTACGGTGTGATATACCATACAAGGGAAGCCCTGAGGGACCTCGAGATGGATATATCCAGGACCACCGCCGCCGTCCAGGGGTTCGGTAACGTTTCCCAGTATCTCATCGAACTCTACAACCAGTACGGAGGCACCGTGAGGTCCGTATCCTGCTGGGACCAACAGGAGAAGAAGGCTTTCACATTCATCAAAAAGGATGGCGTTGACCTTCCAAAACTCCGGGGGATCACCGACAGGTTCGGCTCCATCAACAGGACCAAGGCCAGAGATATGGGATACGAGATCACAGCTGGCGAGGATTGGATCGAACAGGATGTTGACATCCTGTTCCCGGCCGCTCTGGAGAATTCCATCACCGGGGCGAACGTTGAAAAGATCTCAAGGAAGGTAAGATTGATCGCCGAGGGTGCGAACGGTCCGACGACGCCCGAAGCGGACTCGGTTATCAATCAGAGGAAGATCATGCTGGTCCCCGATTTCCTTGCCAATGCCGGAGGCGTGACCTGCAGCTACTTCGAACAGGTCCAGTGCAACATGAACTACTACTGGTCCAGGGATGAGGTGCTAGGCAAGCTCGATGAGAAGATGACACTTGCATTCCACGCTGTACTTGATCTGGCGAAACATCGCATTGTCCCTCTGAGGGAATCCGCATACATGATCGCCATATCGAGGGTTGCCGAAGCCTGCCACATGAGGGGTTGGGTCTGAACCCCTCCCTCTAGGCTGGTTTATTATTGGAGTATTCCCATATCGGGTCCATGGCAGAGAGTGGTCGGAAGGACCGCCAAGGACCCCATCCTGCAGCTCGACAAATGGAAGGTTCGAACCCCGAAGCTCAGCATGGTTCGGGTTGGTACTGGTCGTTACGCAGTATCGTCGTCCTTTCCACGGACTACGACAGGATGATCATGGAGGAGGAGGGTTCACTTACATCCACCCTTAACCTGAGATACTCGAGGGCTGAACTGGACTTCGCCCCATTGATGGACTATGTGGGTTCAGTTGATGAAGCCATCAAGGCAGTTGAGGCGGTTAATGCCGACCTGCTGATGGTGGTCAACATGATACCCGAGATGGGGTTCGAGGCTTTCGGGGGAATGGTCAGGGCCGCTTCACGATCGACCTACCTTGCTTACCTCACACGGGATATCGGTGAGCTGGGCTGCGGTGGGGCAGGTCTGGAGGTCTCACCGTTCCTCGGACCCTTGGTCATCAAAGGTGACTTGACGATTCCACATATTGTCCAGCTGATCGAGGATGCTATCTTTCTCGGGTCCGACCTCGGGGATGAAGGGATGTCCCGTATCGTGGCGATCTCGATGAAGGACCCCGATCAGAGGCATTCCCTGGTCAAGCTCGTGGCCGATACGATATGGGACCACATATGCCGTATCAACAGTTCCCGATCGTCGATCGTCGACAAGGTCAGGATATTCAGCCGGAGGCCGCGGATCCTCATACTGACGGACCCCTCGATCACAGTGGAGAATGTCAGGTCTTTCGATGAACGGGTATCTATATTCATTACGGATGAAAAAGATGGACCTGACCGGACAGGTGCAAACGTTTTCCACTTATCCCCGGGGGCCGAAGGACCTGATCTAATAGGAGCTTTAGAAAAGGCAATAGGTTCGAACTCACTCGCTTTCACCTTGAAGGATGGTAGCAAGACAGGCTCGGCCCATGACCTGAGGTCCCTTGAAAGGACGATCAGGGATATTCCTGAAGATGTTATCGAAGGATCCTTCTATTACGAAAGGATGAGAAATTGGTTGCTCGGCAGGACGGAGTTCGAACTCGTCAGGGAGCTCGATGCGCTCTTACCCGGCGGGCCAACGGACCTGACCTCAAAGGACCGGGTCATCGAGGCTATAACCGGGTCGGTTCGACTTTCAAGGAAGACAACCATCATGGAATTCTCGAGGGAGCTGTTCGACCGGAACGATTTCTCGAAGATCGGTTACGGTCAACTTGGCGGGAAAGGAAGAGGCCTCGCTTTCCTTCGAAAGCTGGTGGCCGAGATGGACCGGGACAGGTACAAAGGCCTGAACATAAAGGTTCCAAGGACCGTCGTCCTTGCATCGGATGTCTTTGACCTCTTCATGAGGATGAACGAACTGGACCCGGGAATCTTCTCCGATCTTGATGACGCCCGGATAACCGAAATGTTCC
>JAFGJI010000024.1 GCA_016929175.1 Thermoplasmatota archaeon
GACGTTGTTGAAGAAACCCATATCCACCCGGGCCCGCGTGAGAAGGGGGGGTCCCCCGGTCCCGAGCAAGGTATAGACCATCTCGAGCAGGAAGCCAACTGGATATCCCAACCATCTGGGTATGTATCTCGGACCTCTGCACCCGGCTCCTCTCATGAATTCCCCGTGATACTCCCCCAATGTGAGCGGGTCCTTCGGTCCCAGCAGGTAGGTCTCGGTTTGATCCCCTTTTCGGTCCAGGAGCATCGCGAGGTCCCTTGCCACATCACCCGCGTAAGCCGTATGGAATAGGGTATCAGGAGAACCTGGGATGGTCCTTGATCCCTTGGCTGCCATTTTGGTCAATATGAAAGGGCCGGAATGGAACTCGCGTTCGCCGTAGAGCCATACCGGTCTCGCGACCGTAAGCTTCATCGGGAAGTCCATGCACATTTCCCTGACGAGCCTCTCCCCCTCGCACTTCGTCTCCCGATAATGGTTCATTGACGAAGGGAATACGCTGTTCATGAAATAATGGCAGACCGGTCTGTACTCCGATGATTCGTCCTTTGGTTCTATATGATCCTCCTCACCTATCACCCCGCATGTGCTGACGTAGATGAAATGCGAGATCCCTGACCGCAGACATTCCGTTACAACGTTCTTTGTCCCTCCCACATTGACCCTCTGAAATTCTTTCCTGGGCCCCCAATCCCTGGAGAGCGCCGCTACATGGTAGGCGGCGAAACATCCGTCCGCCATCCCGAGAAGTGAATCACTTCTTGTAACATCGCCTCGGAACAATTCCACATTGCCACTTTTAACATATCCATCTATATATGAAGTGGAGCTGTTCTCTCTGGCCAGCACCTTCACCCTGTATCCCCTTCCCACAAGCACATCGACGAGATGACTTCCAAGGAAACCGGTGCCTCCCGTAACAAGGACGGCATCATCCACCGCAGATCACCTCCAGCCTCCTTGGAGCAAGGTCCACTCGAACCGGTAGGTAACCCCTGTGATCCCCGTCGAACTCGACCTTGTCGTTGCTGTTCCTGTACACGACCAGTTCACGGCAGTATTGCAGACTAGCCCCATCATAATCAAGTATGTTCCCCTTGTACATCCTCCACAGATGTTGTAATAGACCAAGCTTTGACCTTGCGCAGATCGACAGACAGTACATCTCACCGCTATCCTCGGGGACCTCTATCGGGACCCTCATACCAGAGGCTATATGCGGGTCCTTGCCCACGGTAAGGTTCACCAGGTTCTCGAAGCTCGTCCTCTTACCATCTATCACTGCCTCGAGATCGGACCTCCCATAACCGGCGAGAGAGACGATCGTCGATAAAAGGGTCCCCATCGTGTCGCCAAGGAACCTTCGGTATCTGCTGTTGGACCTTGAAGCGATATCGGAGCCAAGGCCGAGGTTCACAGAACTCCCGAAATAACCGGTGCATCTTTCTCCCTCCGGCCCCCTGTATCTTACCCTGCCTATGTCCACCGATCTTGTCGCCCCATTCTTTATGATGTCCACCTGCTCGATAACCCCGGTGGGTATCCCGTGATACCTGTTGAAATCCGGGCTCGTCCCTATATGCACGACCCCGAGTTTGACGGGAGAAGACCCGTTTTCCTCCGCAGTCATGATGCCGGTAATGACCTCGCAGATGGTACCATCCCCTCCGAGGGCCACGACCACTTCGAATTTGCCACTCTCTGCTCCCTCTCTTGCCAGATCGATCGCATGGTCCTTCCGCCTTGTTCTCGCCACACTGTATTCCATACCTCTCCTGTCAAATTCATCTTTGACCATGCAAAAGTCCCTGCCGGACCGGCCGCTTCTTGCGGTTGGATTGAAGACAAGCAGGTGCTTCAACTGTAATCTCTCCCGAGGCTCTTGAAGACCTCTATGACCTCTTCGATGTCCTCATCTGTGAGCAGAGCACTTGGAACGAACCTGAGACAGGACCTGCCCATGGGAACGCTGGGTGGTATGAAAGGTATCGCATAAACACCACGTTCGAAGAGATCCCTGGCAAGGGTCAGGGTCGTCGTGGCTTCCTTCGAGATTATGGAGAAAAGTGGAGTGGTGGAGCTCGTTGTTCTGAAACCAAGGTCGGACACTGCCCTGTGAAGGACCTCCTTGTTGTGATCCAATCTACTTCTCCGGGCATCGCTCCTTTCCACTATCTTGAAAGCTTCAATGCAGGCCGCGGTGATTGCCGGAGGAAGTGCTGTGGAATATACGAAATGTGATGAGTAATACCTGAAGTAGTCGGCTATGTCATGGTTCGTTGTAACGAAACCGCCGCTGCATGCGAGCGCTTTTCCGAGTGATCCTGTGATCATATGGACCTCTGAAAGCACCTTCCTGGCCTCGCTGCTTCCCCTCCCGGTCTCCCCGATGGTACCGAGACCGTGTGCATCGTCCATTATTATGAAAGCGTCATGGTCACGGGCAAGTTCCACCATCTCATCCACCTTGGCTATGGAGCCCTCCGTGCTGTACAATCCGTCCACGACGATGAACCTCATCCTCTTATCAGATGTTTCCTTGAGAAGCGCCTTAAGCCTTTCACAATCGTTATGAGGGAATTGTCGCACCTGGGCTTTGGACAATCTCGTTCCCTCGTAAAGGCAAGAATGAGCAAATTCGTCTATCAGTATCACATCGACCATGGATGATAGCAATTTGAAGAGGCCTATGTTCGCCTGGTAGCCGGATGGATAGACGAGGGTCTCCTCCATTTTCAGAAAATCGGAGATGGTCGTCTCGAGCTTCTTGTTCAGGGTCGTGTACCCCACAACTATCGGGGTCCCGCACATGCTGACACCATACTCATCCAAAGCTTGTTTCGCGGCTTCTTTCAATCGTGGGTCGTTTGCAAGA
>JAFGJI010000025.1 GCA_016929175.1 Thermoplasmatota archaeon
CGGGGGGTTGTATGGAGAGATACGGTATAAATGTTGTGTCATGAACGGATACAGGTCATCCGCATCTTCTTCCGGAGATGATATGAACATTTCGGAAAAAGAAAAATATAACACTGCATTCTGACAGCACATGGAACGGCTCCATGTCATATACAAGGGTATTGTCCAGGGGGTCTGGTTCCGCGCCAACTGCCGGAAGAAGGCGATCGAACTTGGGCTGGTCGGATGGGTCCGGAACCTTCCGGACGGAAGCGTTGAATCCGTGGCCGAAGGAAGCAGAGAGAACCTCCAAAAGCTTTTAAAATGGTGCTCGAACGACCAGCCCCATGCAAGGGTGAGGGAGGCGGATGCTCGCTGGGAGAAATATCTGGGTGAGTTCGAAGGGTTCAGTATCATCCGTTGAGGGCCATTTAATGGGTGTTCAAAAAGTACCTATATAATTTCCCCTTTCCTCGATTCAGAACCGGAGGACGGCAGGAATGGGCATCAAGGAGAAGGCAGTTGATACCTACAGGACCTTCATCCCCCAGTTCTGGGTGGTCATTTCCCTGGAGCTCTTCGAGAGAGGGGCATATTACGGGATAATGGGATATTTCGCCTACCATCTCAAGTTCAACCTGGGGATCTCCCCATCTACCTTCGGGATAATGTTCGCGGTACTCCTCTTCCTGCTCTATTTCGTTCCGATCATATCAGCATCGCTGGCAAGGAAGATAGGATACAAGACGATCCTGACCGGTGCTTTCCTGTTGATGATACCCTCCTATTTCATAATGACATTCGCCAGGAGCGAATATGCTTTCTTCCCATTGATCCTCTTGTGGGGTATCGGGGCTGGAGCATTCAAGCCCATGGTCTCCGCCACCATAGCACATGTTACGGAAAAGAAGCACCGCAATCTCGCCTATTCCATCTACTACCTCACCATCAACTGGGGCTCCGCCATCGCCATGTTCATGATCGGAGTTCTCATTCCCAAACATTTTGCCGCTCTGGTGTTCACGATCGGCGGTATTCTCATAGTCATCAACCTTCTCATAACGATCTTTCTTTACCGGAATCCCATCGAAAAGGACCCCACAGAGAAGATCTCGACGGCCTTCGTCAATATGGGGAGGGTGCTTTCCGACAGGAAATTTGCTATTCTGCTGCTGATATATTCCGGGTTCTTCTTCATCTTCTCCTCCATGCATACGTTCCTTCCCGTTTACATGGAGGATTTCGGGCTCACCCGATGGCCGATCACAAATACCTCGCTGATGGGGGTGATCAACCCGATTACCATCGTTTCACTGGGTCCCTTTCTCTCCAAGGTGGCGGACAAGCACGAATCCCTTAGATTGATGATCACGGGAATGGCTGTCTTCTCCATCGGTCTGGCCCTACTAGGACTGTTCCCGGCATGGTACACCCTCTGGATCGGGATAGTAATATTCTCCATAGGCGAGTTCCTGACGCATCCGAATTTCATTTCCTACGTTTCCAAGATAGCGCCGGAAGAGAAGGTTGCCCTTTACATGGGTTATGCATTCCTTCCTTCAGCTGCCGGGAACGTGTTCGGGTCGGCATTTGGCGGTTTCATCTACGAAAAGGTCGCTATAAACATGGAAGCACCCAAGATGTTCTGGGCCATATACGTCGGTATCGGACTCCTGACGATCGGGAACTTCCTACTCTACAACCGCTTCATGGTTGACAGGGAGAAAAGGGCCGTGGTCATCAAAAAGGATCTCTTCACTTTCCGATGGTCATTCCTGGGCGTCTGGGCGGTCATACCATTGATAGTCCTCGCCGGGATATCCCTCGGGACCACGGATTACGTTGGGGGCGGTGAAGGTGACGATGAGAAATATGTCTACGACCTTCGGTCCGTCACAATAAGCTATTCGGGAACCCTTTCCGAAGGTCGGACAGACACGCATGAGCTTCTGATAAGCGAGGAGAATGTCCGGTGGGTCAACATCACGCTTTCATGGTCGGACGAACCGGACCAGACATTCCTTCTTCGTACATTCGAGAACCAGCCGGACCTTTTTGAAATATCCTTCACCCCCTGCAACGCAACGGAGATCTCCGCAGATGGAGCGAACGGGGAAAACGGCGATGGAGAACTATTTCTAAGCCATAATTACGATATCGAGCCTGACCATACCAATGGTACAGGTATCCATACCATTGCGGTGACCCTTGTCGATGTAGGGGATTACCAGAGCAGGTTCGATCCTCCGATATCACTCCCGGGCAGACCCAGCGACACCGGGAATTCATATGATGTCCAGGTGACCTACCTGCATCTTGTCAAGGTGGAGAAGGAAGGGACGCAGACCTCAGAGGTTTAGCCCCAGCGTTGACGATGTTCCATAATGAAACCGTTATGAACCGATATTTTGAAATATTTTGGCAAATGATGGATATCTCATGAAGGGCGCGGCATATTTCGCAATTATCGCAATATGCTTGATCATCATACCACTCCATTCAGCATCCTGTCTTTCAAGTTCGGAGAGCTGCCCCGGACCGGATGAGTTTACGAGGTCCATTGATGACATGTCCTTCTTCAGCGAGAGGGTCCACTACGAGAATGATATCATATATCGTGCAGCTGCCGGGGACTTCATGCCCGAACATCCGGGGAATGAACTTGCAACATGCTCCTCCAACGGAAATGTCGTGATCACCTACGGGACCAGGCGATCATGGACCTCAGAGGTCGTCCATCACTCCATCTATCCCTGGGGAGAGAATGCAGAGGTCTATTCCATGGATGCGGGTGATGTCCTTCCGGAAAATGAGGGCGAGGAACTCATTGCCGTTGACATGAGAAATTTCGTTAATCTTATTGAATATCAGGAGACAACCAGGAAGTGGACATCGGAGAGGATCTGGAACGATACAGATTGGCTCTACGAAGTGGACCTTGGCGAGCTTTCAGGTGGACCGGACCAGCTCGAAATTGTGGTGGTTGGAGAACAGAAGCATGCAAAATTGCTCGAAAGAAAAGGAGACTTCTGGACCAATACGACAATTGCCAGGGATATCGATATATTCGAAACCTGCTGGATAACAGATATATACGAGGAAATACCAGGTAACGAGGTATATCTCGGAGGAGGCCGGGGAATAATATTCGTCTCCTATCCCGAAGGGGATGCCTGGCATCAGGAGGAGATAATGGATGTCGGGTCCCAGATCACGGACCTCCTAGCAGCGGACATTGATCCCGACATATCCGGCAGGGAACTCTACGCATCGACCATAGCAGGTGACGTCTGGAAGGTCTGGCTGTCGGAAGAGGAATGGAAGAAGAGCCTGGTCCATTCGGAAGGGAAGCTCATCTACGGCATGGAAACGGGTATGTTCGATGGAAGGGAAGTCCTGTCCATCGCCAGCTACAACAACCGTATCGTGATCATATGGTATGACAACGGTTTCAGGTTCGTAGAGGTGTACCGGGAAGAGTTCGTGATAATGGGAACGGCCGTCCTGGACATAGACCTGGCCCATGAGGGGAACGAGATCATCTCCCTCAGCTATCTGGGCAGGGTCGCCATGATATTCCAGGAGGAGGACGGGGCGGAGCTGATACTGCCCTTCCAAGAAACGTCCATTTCGGTCGGCGAGACCATCAGGGTCCCGTTCATCGTCGAAAGCACGGGACGATACGGGGGAAATGCAGACATATTCCTTGAGAGCGCTTCGAACCATGTCGATGCTGTCCTGCAGGAGGTGACGATCGCCACTGGCTCCATATCGTATATAGAGATCAGGGGCATCTTACCCTCCGGACCCGAACCATCGGAGGTCTGGATATACGCAAACACATCTCTTGGCAGTAAAAAGGAAGTGCTGCTGATCCATGTGAATGATGAAGGACCGGTTTTCGATGCGGAATTGCCCATCATCGACATTACCGTGAATGCCGACAGCCAGATAGATCTGTCCTTTGATGTATCCTCCAAAAGCGAAAGCTCTTTCAGCTACGTTTTGGAGGACCAACTGACACCGGTGGGAATTTCCGTCAATGGTATGGATGATATATTCGTTATGAAAGAGGGTGTGATGAGGATCTCCGGAACGGTCTCCGTGAAGAGCTGGGTTCCCGAAGACGAATATTCGTCATTCATCCTGCTTGACGCGGGTGGCGGCAAAATAAGGGCAGTGGGTGTAAAGATCTCCGTAAGGGAGAGGCGGGACCCTACCTTCAGACTGCAGCTGGGGACCGCGATGGTCTCCATACCCGTCGGCGGGAATTCATCCGTTCCCCTGAACGTCATAGCCGAGTACGGGTTCGAGGGGAACGTATCGCTCTCGTTCTCACCGGATATTCCCGGTATCTCGGTGGACCTGTCAAGTTCCCTCATCAAACCCACGGGGTCCGTTGATGTGTTCATCGAGATCACCGGGGGCGAGGGCGAGTATTACATCCAGCTGAAAGGGTCTTCCGGAGATATATACAAGGAGACCTTCCTCCTGCTGGCGATCCTGCCCCCGGAAAGGGAACTTGATGCCATTTTCGAGCAAGGGGGTTACGAATACGTGGAGCAGAAAGGTGACCGGGTGATCTCCGAATTCTGGGTCATTCTCTCCCCCATCAACGGGGAATTGACGGACCTGGTGCTCCAAGTCGACGGTCTTCCGGACAATTTCACCGTCACCATACTGCCTTCCACGGTCCAGAGGCTCTTCTTCCCGCTGAACATATCCTTCATTCTGGAAGGTCCACGCCGTGAAGCGCCTTCTTCGATAACGCTGAACGTTTCCGGACCGGCGGAGGGGCCGTGGGAGATCGAGATACCTCTCCTTTTACGGGAAGACACGAATGGGGAGAACCGCAGCTATCTGACCTTTATTATCGTTGCAGCCGTGGTGATCCTGCTGGCAGCAGTTGCGGCTTTCCTGGTCCTCGGATCAAGGTCGACGAGAGATTTAAATCGTGAGGACAGCGTTCGAGACCACGATGAGAATGGACCCCCGCATCGCCGTCCTGCGGCCCCTGAACGGATCAATGGCAGCCGCCGCGGTAATGATAGGTTCGATAATTGATAATGGCCAGGGTCTTTTTCAGGATGCGGCCGCGGTCGTTCTTCTATCCCTGTCCGCATTCATGATGGCCGGCGGGGCGAACATCCTGAACGACCTTCAGGATGCGGACATTGACAGGAAAGCCCATCCCAAACGCCCCCTGGCGTCCGGCAACTTATCGGAGAAGGATGCAAGGACCATGCTTGTGGCACTCTGGAGCGGGGGCATTCTCTCGGCCTGTGCAGCGTCCTTCATTATCAGGGCACTCCTTCCCATGCTCATAGTCTTGATATCTCTTGCATTGATGGTGCTTTACGAGAAACATCTCAAGAGAAGGGGGCTCCCGGGCAATCTTATCGTAGGGTTGCTTACCGGCGCTCCTTTTCTTCTCGGCGCATCCGCGGGAGAGTTCTCTCTTTTCATCCTTGCCATCTTCCTCATGGCTTTCCTTTCAAACACCTCCAGAGAGATCATGAAGGACATTCAGGACATGGGGACCGACAGGGGGTTACGATCGACGCTTCCCCTCAAAAAAGGCAGGCCATTTGCCTTCAGGGTGGGGGCCGCATTCATGCTGCTTGGGGCCCTATCGAGCTTCGTTCCGATAATGCTGCATGGATGGGACATGGTCTATCTCATCGGGGTATGCACGGCGGACGCGGTCCTGATGATCTCCATCATCTATCTTGCATCCGACCCTCTGAAGGCTCAGTGGATCGCGAAACTGGGGATGCTCTGCGCCATGGCCGTCTTCGCTGTTTGGAGCCTTGGATAGAAGCATTTGTGTGGGAAACATTAATCATCCATCACACATTAAGCACGGTTATGAGAGAAGTACTCTTCCTCATCGCCCTGTCCATGGTGCTTGCTTGCCCGGTGCTGCACGACGGATCGGCGGGCAGCGAAGGTGATATGCCCATGCTCCCGGAGCCCTTTGCTCCGGTGGACCATTCACCCATCTCGATAAGCGGGAACGATGCCCTTTCATCAAGGGCATCCCTTGAAGGATGGTCAGGGTCAGGGTCATCAGGGGACCCTTTCATCATATCGGACTACAAAATATTAGCAACCGGTACATCCTGCATATCCATATCCAACACGGACCTTTATCTCGTAATCAGTGGATGCAACCTGACAAATGGAGCCCTTGCAGGCATATACCTCTCGAATTCCGCAAACGTGAGAATAACGGAGAATACCATCGGACCCAACGATGGGGACGGAATCCTGCTGAGCAACTCGAATTACATCCTCATCGACAACAACACCATGAACGTCGAACTGGTGTTCGTGATGAACTATAACGGGATACACCTGACCGGCTCTTCCACCGGGAACACCATCGAGAACAACAGGATCGATAGGTCGGAAAGCGACGGGATCAGGTTGGAAGGAAGCTCCACTGACAATATCATCAGGCATAACTACATCGTGGAGAACTGGAACAACGGCATCAGCATAGCTTCCGATGACAATCTCGTTGTGGAAAATACCATTTGGGCCAACAAAGTGGGCGTGATGGTGGATGCCGATAACATCCGGATGACCGGCAACCTCCTGCGCCAGAACTCATGGGGGGTTACCCTTCATTCGGGCGGCGGGAACACCGTCAGTTACAACAATTTCGTAAGGAACACCTACGGGGTGAGGATCTTCCTTTCCAACAACAACGAAATATCCGACAACTACATACTGAAATCCGACAAGTTCGGTATAGATTTCGAGCATTCGTCCGCAAGCGGGAACAGGATATTCCAGAACTATTTCTTCTACAATAACGGAACGGGGAGCTATTATGTCTTCTCCATGAGGCAGTCAAGGGACCTGAGCAAGACAAACATCTGGCACTCGACAACGAACCGCGGCAATTACTGGCATGACATGAGGTCGCCCGACACCAATTCAGATGGCATCGTCGACCAGTGGTATTTCCTCGAGGGGGGCGAGCAGCACGATTACTATCCCCTTGTCAACTCCCCTATCCCGGATGTCTTCACGCCCCCGAAGAAGCTGGCAGCCCAGCCCGGACAGGACCATATAAATCTATCCTGGTGGCCCGTGAACTACGGAATGGGGGTGCTGGTCCAGAGGTTCAATATATACAGGAACGAAAGGGAGGGCGGGGAATTCTACATAGGCAGCACCGATGCCGATTCACTGTCATATACCGACCGTGATGTGGTCCCCGGAAGGAGCTATTACTATTACGTTACCGCCGTGACAGAAATAGCCGAGAGCAACAGGTCCAACCGGGTAAAGAGCTCGCCGGATGTCGCCAGACCATCAGTATCCATCACCTCTCCCGGGGAAGGTGATGTGCTGAATTACGGCGACGTTTTCATAAACTGGACGGGGACCGACAACATAGCGATCGACCGGTTCGAGATCACACTGGACGATGAACCGACGATGGATGTCGGGCTCAATGAACATTATCTGTTCCTTGACCTCGAGGAGGGAGAACATTCCGTGGAGGTCCGTATCTATGATATGGCCGAAAACAACCGGAGCGATACTTTGAATTTCATCGTGGACCTCACGGATCCCACGATCACGATGCAGAAGGGAGGGGATGGTCCGATAATGTTCAACACCGACCTTCCATATGTAAAATGGAGTTCAGAAGATACGGGCCCGGGGATCGACCATCATCTGATAACCCACGACGGCGAGAACTGGACCAGACTGGGAGACGTAAAGGAATATCTGTTCACATTCCCCCTTGATGCCGGAGAATTTACCATAACCGTTCGGTGCGTTGATAAAGGGGGAAACTGGGCTCAGGACAGTGTCGATATAGTGGTCGACCTCTTGCCGCCCACCCTGTGGATCATCAGTCCCGCCGGGCCGGGATACTACAATGTCGGGACCATCGAGATCGTTTATTCGGCGTTCGATGACCTGACCAACGTAACAGGTTTTTTCGTCAGGATCGACACGGGCAATTGGATAGCGAAGGGACTTGCGAGATCGCACAACTTCACCTACCTGGATGAGGGTGAGCACCACCTGTACGTGAAAGCTCTGGATGGGTCCGGGAACGATGTCATAGTATCCACGGCAGGAACCGTGGACATGAGCCCCCCCGAGCTTCAGATCCTCAATCTTGTGAATGGGACCCTCTACAATGGGCCTGTGACCCTCGAATGGGAGGTCCATGACGAGATATCGGGAATGAACGGTTCCCGGATAAGCATCGATGGGGGGGAATGGACCTACTATTCCGTTCCCAAACCCGTTGTCTTGGAATCCCTGCAGGACGGGGACCATTTCCTCATCCTGGAAGCCGAGGATAGGGCAGGCAATGTGAGGTCTGTCAACATATCGTACTCCTTCGATGTCACCTATCCCTTCGCTACCCATGTCAGTCCCGGAGGATATGATGCGGATGTGAGTTCGAACATAACCATCACCTTCTCGGAGGAGATGGACAGGGATTCCGTGATCTTGGATTCTCCGGGGATCAATGGAAGGAGGATATGGGCGGGGAACAATCTCACGCTCATACCCTATACCGATCTGGAGTATTCCAGAAAGTATTCACTTGCCGTTGGGGGAAAGGACCTTGCGGGGAACGATATGGCGGTCTTCAACTGGTTCTTCGTGACCGAGGAGGACCTCTCGCTGAGGTTCGGCAGAGTGCATGGAAGGGTCGTCACGACCGATGGAAGGCCGCTGCCGGGGGCAAGTTACCGTTTCAAGACGGGAGAAAAAGGTGTATGCGACGAGGAGGGTAGGTTCGATACCTACGTGGAGACTGGAAAGAATTTCATAATCGTCTCAAACACATCATTCCATGATACCAAGGTCGAGTTCGAAGTATACGAGGGAGAGGTGGAGAACCTTGGGGACATACCCATCAAGTCGGAAAAGGAGTACCGTGAGGAGGTGAAAGAAAGGTCAGATATGTTGCTTGTCATCATCGGAGTGGCAGTGTTTCTCATTGTAATTCTTGCGGTCCTCGCAGGGGTGGCCTATCAGATCAAGAAGACCCGGGAATACCGGAACATGGGGCCGATGGTCGATGAATGGGTTGCCGGCGGCGAACAGAAACCCGCTGCGGCCGAAACACCGCCCGCGGAACTAGAAGAAGGCATCCAGGGATAACTGCGGAACCTCCTTCTTCGGACCACCGAGCTGGTCAAGCGTCCTCTCCACCCCCGTAATGCCGAATTCCCTCTGATCGACCAGGAACCCGATGACCTTTTCCCTGTCGATCTCCCCGTACTCGATCCTGTAGTCATCGGTGACGTTTGGTCGGAGGAAGATCTCCCTGACCTTTTCCCACTCAAGCAGAGGGATGCGCTTCTCCTTCACGACCTTTTCAAGCGTCCCGTACTCCCTGATGAACGATAGTGCGCGTTTCGGACCGATGCCTTTCACTCCTTCGTTGAAATCGGTTCCGATGAGGATCCCGAGATCTATCATCTGCTCCCTTGATAATCCAAGCTCCGAGAGCGTTCTTTCAAGTTCGATCATTTCGGGTTGTACATTGACCCATTCCCTCCTGTTCGGAAGCTTCCTCCTTCCCGTTACGGCCAGGTTCCTTATCAACCGGGGGCATCCGAAGAGTATCGAATCTAGGTCCTGGGAGGAAGCCCCGTAAACGTCACCCTTCGAGGCCATATGGGATGCCTGGGCTTCTCCCTCACCCGGTGACTGCACCCACGGCACCCCCATTATATCAAGCAGGTGTTTTGCATCCTCTATCATGGTATCCGTCAGTCTCGAGGTCTGCTGGGCCTTTGTCCTTGCCGTCTGGAGGTCCCCCTCTTCAAGGGCTTTCTCCCAGTCCAGCATCGCTTTTTCTTTCCTCTCCCTCCTGAGCTCCAGTGTTCCTTTCTTGAGCTCGTGGGGTTTTCCGTCGAAGAGGTACACCGGCCTGATGCCATCTGATATGAGGCTTGCCGTTCTGCTGAAGATACCTTTCAGATGAGATACGACGTTACCCTTTGAATCCGTGAGAGGAAAACCTTCCGGGGTCCTTATGGAGGACACGAACTGGTAGAGTATGTTGTAGGCGTCCATACCTATGACCTTGCCCGTGAGTTCCCCCTTCATCAGGTCCCTCTTGAACACAAGGTCCCCTATCTTCACGCCCATGCGGTATGAATGGTCTGACGTTGGATTAATCTTTCCATCAACTTATATGCCAAATACGTGTTGTGGTGATAGATGAACCGCAGGTACCTTTTCATCGTGACGCTTTTTTTTGTACTCGTTTCGTTCATTGAACCTGTCAAGGGCGATGCCGTCCTGTGCCTTGATCATTTCAATCCGCTTGAGCCTGTCAAGGGAGATACCGTCGAGTTCTATGTTGTCGCTCTGACGGGCAACGGTTCGGATATACTGAGCGTGGAGCTCACAATAGATGATCAGACCCGGAGCATGGTGTCATTGAGGGAAGACATCCACATGAAAGATCAGACGGCGGCCATCTATTTCTGCACATTGGAAGTTCAGAGTTCCGGGACCTTCAATGTCACGTACAC
>JAFGJI010000218.1 GCA_016929175.1 Thermoplasmatota archaeon
CCTTTGCACCATCATGGTGCTATCATTCCGGGCCAGGCTCCTCCTCCTTCACCCGGGCAGCCCGTTCCCATGAAAGCCATGCCGATGCAGCCCATGCCCATGGGACAGCAACCCGGGCAGCCAAGGCCTCTCCAGCCAGGAGCTCCTCAACAAGCCAGGGCGCCTCCCGCTCCACCACAGCAACAGAAGCCTCAACAGCCGCAGAATTAGAAAAAGGGATGCAGGGGATGCCTGGTAGAGCCCCTGCCATGTTTTTTCCCCGTCCCTGTCTAATATTTTAATAATACATAGGCATGATGGCATCAAGAAAGATAAGTGCCGGAGCACACGTACATGGCCACGATAGAGGAGCAGATAAAGGAGATCGAGGATGAGATCTTCAATACCCAGAAGAACAAGGCAACGGAGCATCACATCGGCAAGCTCAAGGCCAAGGTGGCAAAGCTCAGAGCACAGCTTGAATTGAACAGGGCAAAGTCAAGTGGCAGCGGCAAGGGGTTCTACATAAAGAAATCCGGGGATGCCACAGTGGCACTTGTCGGATTCCCGTCCGTCGGCAAATCCTCACTGCTGAACGTCCTTACAGGGAGCCGGTCCGAGGTGGCGGAGTACCAGTTCACGACCCTCGACGTCATCCCGGGGATCATGGAATACCAGGGGGCCAAGATACAGATCCTGGATATGCCCGGCATCATTCGGGGGGCCTCAAAGGGCAGGGGGAGGGGAAAGGAGGTCATAGCTGCTGCCAGGAATTCGGATATCATCCTGCTCATGGGAGACGTGTTCAATTTCAGGATCGATGTGCTGGAACGGGAGCTCTACGATGCAGGGATCCGCTTGAACCGGAAACCTCCCGATATCCATTTCACGCCCACGGAACGGGGCGGACTTCTCGTGCGAAGCACGATCCCTCTTCAGAAGATGACGGAGGGGCAGATCATAGAGATCCTGAGGGCCTATGGACTCGTTTCCGGTACGATAGTAATGAGAGAGGATGTGGAACCAGACCGCCTCGTGGACTTTCTGGCGGGCAACAGGGTGTTCATACCAAGCATAACGGTAATCAACAAATATGACCAGAGCTACGAAGGGGTCGAGAGGAATATCAGAAAGTACCTGACCGGAGAATACATGAAGCTCTCTGTCACCAAAGGCATGGGGATAGAGGAGCTCCGGAGGACAATATACGAAAGGCTTGGTTTCATCAGGATCTACCTCAAGCCGATCGGAGAGCCAGCAGACATGGATGAGCCCCTTGTCATACTCAACAGCTCCACGGTCAAAGCGGTCTGTGAACACCTGCATCGGGATTTTGTCGATCTGTTCCGTTACGCGAATGTATGGGGTCCCTCGGCCAAATACCCCGGACAGGTCGTGGGGATAAACCATCTCCTCAAGGATGGCGACATCGTGACCATTGTCATCAGGAAGGTGTCCTGATTCACTCGTAGACGATGTAGGCTTTCTCTATGATGACCGGAGATATGGGTGTATCATTTGCATCAGTCGCCGTATCTGCTATGGAGTCCACGACCTCAATGCCGGAGACGACCTTGCCGAACACCGTATGCTCACCATCAAGGTGATGCGCACCGCTGCTTGCCTGGACTATGTAGAATTGGGAGCCGGACATCCTCACGTCCGTTCCCTTCTTCGCCATTGCAATGACCCCCCTGTCGTGTGTGAGACCGTTGTCAGCTTCACTCTCGAGCGTGTATCCGGGTCCTCCGGTCCCGTCCCCGGAAGGGTCGCCTCCCTGTATCATGAAATCGGGGATCACCCGGTGGAAGGTCAGTCCGTTGTAGAAACCCTGATCGCAGAGCTTTACGAAATTTGCCACGGTTATGGGAGCCTTCTCCTCGTTGAGCTCTATCTTTATGGAACCGAACCTTTCGATATCCAGGATCGCATAAGGTTTGCCGTGGACCACTGTCTGCTCGTCGAGGAATATTCCATTGTCCGGGGGGTATTCCTCCTTCACCAGAATGAACTGGTTCAGTGCAAAGAAACCGGCGATCACCACGACAATGATGCCGATGAGTACATAGACAGGGACCATATCGCTTTCCCCGTGCCTTCCGTAGAGTTTGTTCCTCATCCGTATCACTCCCTCGTGATGCTGTTTATGGTGATCGTGAAGACGAGCAGTCTTCCAGTCACCTCCTTGTTGAAATCGATCGTTATCGTGCCTCCGACGGAAGTGACCCATGCCTCCATCGGTGGTTCGGGCTGATCAAGTCCCAATGCCTCCTCGGCCCAGTATGGATCGAACAGCTGAGCGGTCTCGAACATGACCTTGGTGTTCTTTTGTATCTCATCGATACTATGGTGGAGTGTTATTACATTGCGCTCGGTCGATATATCGACCACGGTAACGTTCCAGGGAAATCCCTTGTATTCATGGCCGTAAAGCGGCTGATGCCATATCTGTACCTCTTCGATATCGTAAGAGACGATGTATACATCCCATCCCCAGAATGGATGGGTGAATGTGATCGCCCGCTTCAGATCGACCAAGGGATAAAGTTCCTCGAACCTTGTTCTGTCCAGGGTCTCTCTCAAAGCCATTACATGTGTGGAGTTCACGGTCAGTATGAGTTCATCATAAGCGTCTCCGTATCCCTTCTCGGGGGGTATGGCGACCGTGAAGGTTTGCCCCTCCTTCTTTCCAAGGACAGATTCGTCAAAGCCTTGGATCATCTGACCGGAACCGACCTTGAAGGTGAGGTCGTCATAGGTTGGTCTGACGGTAAAGCCCCTTGATTTCGGTATCGAAGTATTCCGGGCGATCTCGGGGATCGAGGTGTCGAAAACAGCGCCGGGCTCACCTGCGGTTCCCACGAACCTGCCAACATAATCGACGGAGACATCGTCACCCTCCTGGATGAGGAGTATCTCGTCTTCATCCCCCTCCTTCTCCCAGGGCCAGCCTTCCTCGTCGATGTACGTCATACCCGCCAGTCCTGCGAAAACGAGTATCACGAGACCAATGGATATCAAACAGAGCTTTTCATCATCCATCTTAGATACCCCATAGAGCTTCTACTTTTCCTCCGGATAGAGCCATTTCTCGTCGTTACGGGTGAAGTCCAGGATCTCCTCCGGTCTGAAGAAGATAGATATCTCCCTTTCGGCTGATGCTGGTGAATCGGACCCGTGAACCACGTTCCTGCTTAAATTTATTCCGAAGTCCCCACGCAGTGTGCCCGAGGCCGAGGCTTTTGGGTCGGTCATCCCCATCATCCCCCTGATACCATCCACCGCGTTCTCCCCCTCCAGGACCATTGCGACCACGGGGCCGGATGTTATGAACTCGACAAGATCGTAAAAGAAGGGCTTGTTCATGTGCTCCTCATAATGCTCTATTGCCATCTCCCTGGAGATACGGAGCATCTTCATTGCGCATATCTTGTAGCCCTTCATCTCGATCCTTCGGACCACCTCACCGATGAGATCCCTTTGTACTCCATCGGGTTTGATCATGAAGTAGGTCCTCTGCCTCATCGGAGGATCACTCCTTGACGTGGTGTTTCGACCAGAGGGTCTTCCTCGGTACCCTCTTGAGGTTTACCATGTTCTTGTAGCATTTGGTTGAACAGAAGAAGAAGATCTTGCCGTCCTTCTTTACATACATTCTGCCGGTGCCGGGCTCTATTTTTTCACCGCAGAAGCTGCAGGTCCTTGCTTCGACCATGATATTCACCTCACACTGAGCTTTCGGGCTTCCCTGGAGGACTCCCTCAAGAGCAGGATATCCCCTATCCTCACGGGGCCCATGGCATTCCTTGCGATGATACGACCCTTATCCTTTCCATCAAGGATCCTCACCTTGACCTGCGTGGCCTCTCCGGCCATCCCGGTTCGGCCGATGAGCTCGACCACTTCCGCAGGGATTCCGTCGACGGACAATGAGATTCCCTCCTCACTCCTTCTTGTTGAGTTCCTGAAGCCTCTTCGAGATCGTCTCGACCAGGACCTTACCCTTGCCGGGCTGTACTATGGCCACTGCGGTGGTGGGTACCTTTAGCGAGGCGGTGTTCCCGAGCTCCTGCTTGCTTGGCACGTATGCGAAGGGGATCCCCTTCTCGTCACAGAGGAACGGGATATGCATCAATATCTCCTGGGGAGACGTATCCTCCGCTATCACCACCAGCCTTGCCTTGCTCCGTTCTATGGTCTTGGTCACCTCGTTCGCGCCTTTTTTAAGCTTGCCGGTGTCCCTGGCAAGCTCCACGGCTTCGTAAACGGATTCCACAAGGTCCTTGGGCATCTCGAACCTGACGAACTTTGCTGCCATTTTGTTACCTCCTTCGGACCCGGATGCTGCACCCGGGCCTTCATCATTCATTGGCTCATGGGAAGAGCGAAGTGCATATAGGGAAGCCTTATAAATACCTTTTCAGACCGTCGGAAGTCGTCCCCCGATGTCTGGATGGCCCTCTGGAAATAGAGAATTACATGGTAATTACCTGCAATAATTTTAATAGTGGTGAGTAACTGACAATACACCAAATGGACCTGGAGGCTTCCTGATGACCGATGAGGAATCAGTTGAGAGGAAGAAAGCCCTCATAGAGGATAGAAGGAGCCAGGCAGCCTGGTACGAATCCCTGCACCTCTATGCCGAGGCCATGAAGATCTACAGGGCCATCGAGGATGACGGGAACATCCAGAGACTCACCATGAAGATGAAGGAAGAGTATTCCGGCAACGCCGGGAAAATGGAGAGATCTGGAAAGTTCCAGGAAGCTGCCAATCTGTACTATCTCCTTGGAGACAAGGATGGCGTAGAGAGGATGAAAAAGTTCAAGCCAGACCTTGTGATATTGTATGATGAGGAGGAAGGCGGGCTGGCCAAGATCGCAATGGGATTGGGCCCGACCGAGACCGACACGGACGGTGAAATGTTCTTCAGAAGACCGAACCCTTCCGAAAGGACTACGCGGGAGGAGAGGCAGGAAGATCAGAAAGGGACTATAGGGGAAGCCGAAACCTCCGAGGAGATCGACCTTACACCGATGGGCAGGAAAGGGATCTCGGTCAAGATGCCCCTCGGTGTCAAGAAGATGAGGTTCTGCCCTTACTGTGGTGAGAGGATAAATACGAAGAAGAACCCGAAGTTCTGCCCGTTCTGCGGTGATGAGCTCGCCTGAGAGGTATCACCTTGCAGGCGGCAGCCGGGGTGGGATCTGGTCGCGGTTCGTGAACAGGTTCCTGATGTCTTCCCTGCCCTTTTCTTCGAGGAGCATTCTGAGTTCATAATTATGATAGAATCCGCGGTATGAGTTGATCACTATGATTATTGCCGCCAATGAAAGGATGCTCCCCAGCAGGAAACCGAAGGAGAATATGGAGAGGAAGGCCGAGATCACGGCGAGGGTGAAGAACTCCCTCATCCTCACGAAGAACGCCGAGATGAAGGCGGATACGGAGGACATGAACATCAGAAGCGCCATGATGTTGGTGAGCCCGGGGGAATAGGTCCTTGATCCGATCGGTACGAGTGGAGCCTCGGCCGTTTGGGAAGGATTTCCGATCTCCATGGGGACATCGAGAACATTGGGTGTACCTTTGGATATGAAGATGTCGCCCTTGGTGGTCTTGTAGTCGTGATGATGAATGAACATCTGGAATTGCCCAGTCCTAACATTGTCAAGGACGATCAGGCCTTCGCTGTCCGAGGTCCCGTTAGCGTAGTAGCTCCCATCCGTTATCGCGATACTTGCCCCCGGAATGGGCCTTCCGGTGTCAGAATCGAACACCCAAACACTGAATGTTACGGTATCGTTCGGGGACTGCTCCTCAAGGTCCTTTATCGTGAAGGAGTTCGTGACGGTTGTAACGGAGGATGCCAGCCCAAGGATGCCAACTATCACAAGGATCCAGAAAGCGACGACCATCCTTCTGCTGTAATCAGCGCCCCAGGTGGCTCCATCTTTGATGATCTCGGGCTTCGCGGATGCTTTCTTTCGTCCGGTCATCCTTTCCGGGGCATCTTCAGGAGGTGAACGTTCCAGGACCCTCCCGTTCATGAGGATCCTCTCGCCTCCATCAGGTGTCCTCTTTATATCCAGGTCTATGAGCTCATCGCAGTCCTGACATTCCACGGAAAAGGAACCCTCATCTGCGCCATCGGGCAGTCGGAGTATTACGGGGGTCCCGCAGCCGGGACAGGGTGCTTCGATGGTCCTCCGCTTCAGAAAAAAACCTCCGGTCCGATAGACATCCAACGATCTATATAATTATAATATTTGGCCGAACCATCCCAGACCCAATATATATGTCGAACAACATAACGTACAAAGGGAGTGTCGGTCCATTGGGTGACAGGCTCGAAGAGGTTCGATACAGGATATCATCTCGGGACCACCTGATCAGAAGGGGGATCCATCTGATCTCCGGAGCAGTGGTGGTGTACTACCTGTTCCCCTCCACATTCCTTTTTCTCCCCATGAAGCTCTGGTTGATCGTCCTTCTTGGGTTCGTACCTCTGGTCATGGAGGTCATCAGATTGAAAAGAGGGATGCTGATATTCGGCCAGAGGGAGTTCGAGAGGGGAAGGATCGCATCCTATGCATGGGCTTTGTGGACCTCCATGGTCATAATGCTCGTGCTCCCCCAGGAGATAGCTTTGCCGGTGATCTTGATCTACACCCTGGCGGACCCTGTGATAGGGGAGGTCAGGTTGTGGAAGAAATATCTCGTCCTTCCCGTGGCCGGGACATTTGTGTTTTTTTTATTTCTCGTGTTCGGATATCACCCGTTCCTTGCCCTCTTCGCAGCTTTCTTCATGGTGTCAGGCGAAGCCCTGGAGATCGCGGGACATATCCAGGTGAGACCGGAGTTGTACAGGATCTATCGCAACAGCAAATTCAGGGAGAACCTGGTGTTGGCGTTCAGGACCGATGACAATGCTACCACGCAGCTGGTCCCAGCTCTTGCTCTCGGACTGGTGTATCTCTTCTTTCCCGGGTGGTTCCCGGACCCTTGGTTCTATCCGCTTTTATAAGGGACAGAAACGATTATCTATTAATTCGGTATAACCAGCCTCCAACATCCGCAGGTGTGATCTAGCTGGTTAGGATTAAGGCCTTCCAAGCCTTCTGCTCGGGTTCAAATCCCGACACCTGCACTTTCTCTTCATGATTGTTGTTACATTCAAGAGAAAGTGCAATTGGTTGACGAGAGGGATTTGAATCCTTGGGTCTTTGGTATTTCCGCTTTTTGAATTGACGATCAGGAAATACCAAAGTGCGCACAATTCCGCCCACTCAACATTGTAACGGTTAGGAATTGCTGCTGCATCAAATCCCGACACCTGCACCATTCCCTTCTCGTCAATTACTATTAGCTTCAGGGAATGGTGCGTTATGTCAATTATACACGCTAAAAAATATTAGTAAATGCTATATTCTTTTTTAGCTGGACCTTTGGATTTGAATACTCGTCAAGTAATGGACAATCCAAAGGTCCCGACACCTGCACTTTGATGTTTAAGATATGACCAAATTGTAAGCTTAACATCAAAGTCCGCAAAATCGCCAACTCATCGTTCAATGAACTGATTTTGCTGGACCTGGAGCCAACAAAAACAAAGAAATATGGTGGCTCCAGCTCATATAATATTTTCTCTTCATAATCATTGTAATATTCAAGAGAAAGTGCAATTGGTTGACGAGAGGGATTTGAA
>JAFGJI010000219.1 GCA_016929175.1 Thermoplasmatota archaeon
AGAGACTGATCAAGAAGAAGAGGAAGATCGGCTGGATCGGGATAGTGTTCACGGCCGTGATAATACTGATGATAGCAATCCCCATCATCTTCGTTTTCGTGGCCCCTGTTTGATTACGGACAGATAAAGAATATAACTCATCTCTGCAATCGGGCCCCGATGGCCCTTATCCCGTCCCCATACAGCAAAGGAACAGAGGAAGAGCTGATGACGGACCCCGTATGGAACGGCGTTCCACCCGTGGGAAAGAGGCCCGTAACGAATAGGAAGCGCTTTCTCCTGATGATCCTTCTTGTGTTCATCATCAAGATCATCATCTGGGGGATCTACAGGTACATCACAGGAAACGCTTCGCTGTTCACGAACCCTGATTTCGGGAACGAGCTTACATACTGGGTCGGAATGGTTGCAAAACCGGTCCTGCAGCTGGCTCCCGTATTCCTGCTGTGGTGGTTCCTGTTCAAGGAAAAGGGAATACCTTTCCGGTTCACCAGGAAGAACATCGCTTCATCTTTGGCATGGGGCCTCCTGGGTGCGATACTGTTCTTCACCATATCCACCGTGAGCATGAGCATCGTTCTGAAACTGTTCGGTTTCGGCGAGAACTTCAGGATAGTTGCAGGCTGGGACGATGTGGGTTGGGGCCTTGTCATCGCAATGATGTTCTCTTACATGATAGGTACGGGTCCGGCAGAAGAGCTATTCTCCAGGGGATTCCTCCAGGACCAGACAGCAAGAGCATATCCCCTGTGGTTCGCGATGGGATTCTCCGCGGTCCTGTTCGCTGCAGGGCATCTTCCGATATCGATCCTGATGCACAGGATGTCCTTCGAGGCCATCATATGGTATATGCTGATCCTTTTCGTCATGGGGATGTTCTTCTCGCTGATCTATCAGTGGTCCAGGAACATACTACTGCCGATCCTCATTCACGGGTTGTGGGACTGGTATCTCACACTCTTCTCCTTGAAGGGAGACTATTCGGAGGGTTTCATCGCCAATTCCGAGATACTCTTCCTCCGGGTGGACTTTCTCAACACCCTGATCACGCTTTCTATAATGCTCCCGATATTCTATTTCCTCTACATTCGATTCTGGAGGCGGGACCATCTCTCCACAGGGTCCCCGCAGGAGAGGAAGAAGAAGGATAACGCCGTGTTCCGATGGCTGAAGGAAAGGGATCTCGGGAACTGGCCTGCAAGGCCCTGGATAACAGTGATCTCGGTAACGACGGTTTTCTGTCTCCTGATGATCCCTGCCGCGGCGATCGTCGGTGTGGATGACACGAGCAAGTTCTCGGACGGCATCAAGGATTTCAAGGGGGACCCTGTCGAGGTCAGGGTATGGGAGAAGATGATGGTATCCGGTTACCTGGGAGAAGGGGAGGATACGAACATAGAGCTTGACAGGAACACCTCGGTCATCACCAAGGTGAACGTCTCCCTGATATGGGAGGACGAGCCGGATGCTGGGTTCAGGTACACCAACACCCCGGACCAGTTCCAGATCACACTTCTGGACGGAGAGGGCAATGAGATCAGGACCCATCAGAGTGGAACGGGCCGTTCTTCCATCGTCTGGATATCCCCCGATGAGACCATTGACGGGGGCAACCTGTCCGTGCAGATCAGGATGGTGAGGGCCGGGGACCATGAACCTCTGGTCAGTTTCCTGGGGCTCAGGAATATCAATGACGAAGGGAACGATTACTCCCTGATGGTGGATTACGAACTCCTTTCGATAACCTATGAGGGTGAGGAGCAGAAAGCGGACGTGAGATGGTAGCTCTACAGATGCAGTATCATGTAGTTGATGGCATTTTCGGCGATGTCCGTGGAATATTCTCCCGTCCTCAGGATGGAGTCCACCACCTTTCCGATGGCGATCGCCTGCTCCTCGTCCCTGGAAAGGGAGAGGTTCTCGATCCTCTCGCACAATCCCCTCAATCTATCTATGCTGTCAACTGTCTCGTTGGCACCTCCGAGGTCCCTGTGGAACCAGGAGTTTACGGCCCTGTCAAGGAGCTCCAGGGAAAGCTGGCTCGCCTCAAATATCATGTTCACTAGTCCGTTCATCTTTTCATGCGAGAGGAGTTTCTTCGAGTGTTTCGCTATCAGGACGGAATGGTCCCCGATCCTCTCGAGGACCTTTCCGGATACGAAATAGAATTCGGCATCATCGTCCGAAAAATCGGTTGTGAGGGCAAGGTTGGAATCATTTATAACATTGTACTGGTGGGCGAGGAACCAGTTCAGTCTGTCCACCTCGAGGTCCCTCTGCTCGATATCGTCCACAAGGGATGCCCTTCCTTCTATGAAAGCGGATATGGAATCCGAGTGCATGTAACGGACCATGATGTACATCCTCTCGAGGGTCTTGTCGAAGGGCATCTTCGTCGGATTGAGCAGATCTTTGATAACGATCCTGTCCTCGCCCTCTTCGATGATCTCGGGGCCTATGGCCTTCTGCGTGAACTCCATTGTCGCATCGATCACTCCTTGAGGCAGTCCGCCCTTCTTTTTGATCGTAATGGATGAAAAACCCATGACATAGGCCCCTATCAGCAGTCTGAAGGTGATCGGGATATCCGCACTGTCGAGGTCGAATATCTTGCTTTTTTCGACCCGGCCCCTGTCCACATGCGGGCAGACCAGGAGGGTTCCGTCGGATTGTACGTTGAGGCCCACCGGGCTGTTCTTCTCTATGGACTGGGAGCGGATCCATTCCTTGGGGAGGCTGATGGTGAAGGACGACCCCCCTGTTATCTGTACTCTTCTTACTTCCATAGCTTCCGCCTAACAACTCAAGAAGTTGCTCGATAATTACATTTGTCTATAGATAATCCTG
>JAFGJI010000220.1 GCA_016929175.1 Thermoplasmatota archaeon
AAATGGACCTCCGGGATGTCCGCATGGTTGTCGCCATCCCTCGTCCTTGAGAGATGCAGTGTCAGCTCCGCTCCCTCTGACCACGGTGGGTCGCTTATTATCAACCGATATGTCCCCGAATCCCGGGGAGTTTCGGGCAGAATAAATGATGTCCTTGCCCCGGAACCGTCGGTGAAAACCGCCCATATTGTCTGACTGTGCTCTCCGCTGGCTTCCACAAGGATCTCGTTACCTTCCCCGGAGACGGTGAGGTTTTCCACGTGTATCACCGTTTCCTCTCCGCCCTCTACAATGACCAACAAAAGCCTGTTGACCTCGGACCGGGCTCCGTGAGGGTCCTCGATCCCGATCATAACCGTGATGTTCTGTGAAGCGGTATCGTCTGGGACCGTCAATGTGAAGGTCAGTCCATCCACAAGGGTAAGTGGATAATCCGTTATGATATTGAGGGTGGATACGGGATCGTCCACATCCTCTACGAAATAGGGAAAGTTCGACAGATCGATCGTCTTTTCCCCTCCGGGGGGAAGATCGTATGTCCACTCCCTGGGGGCGATGAATACGGGAGGGTCGTTGACCGGGATCACCGTAAAATCGACCATCGCCCGGTCCACCCCCCCGCGCCCGTCCTCTACCCGGATCCGGAAACTTCCGGTCCCGTAACCGTCCATTCTCGGAACCAGGTGTATGGACTGATTGCCAAGGACCATGGCGGTTTCAACGAGGTCAGTGGTGTTCTCGATGTACCAGTAGAGGGGGTCGCCGTCCGGATCCAGAGGACCCAGGGCCGAGAACGGGATGAATAGATCATGGTCCTCGATCAGAACGATCCCTGAGAGGTCATCTATTATCGGGGCATCGTTGACCTCCCTCACCGTCACCAGAAGATCGTACGTATCGAATTCTATGGAATCGCTCAGGTTCAGATGGATGACGGTGGATCCCCACCAGTCTGGTGCACTGGAGATGGCGATGGTGTCTCCATTCATCAGGATGGTGATGTTGAGGTCATCCGCTGTGATGTTCCATACGGTTTCCGGTCCGTCACGGTCATCGACCCATCGGGATAGTTCAAGGACCACCTGTTCGTCCTCATCGAACGAGATCTCCCCGGGGGCCCTGATCCTCGGCGGGTCGTTTATCGGAAAGACCTCCACGGAAAGGTTGATCACAGCCGATGCGCCCTCCGGGTCGATCACCCTCATGAGGATGTATGTGTCCCCGTACCAGTCCTCTTCCTCGGCATATACCACCATGTATTCGGAAACGGAAAGGTTCCAGGAGAGGTTCAGTCCGGGCGCCTCTATCAAATCCATCCGGAGGGTCTCGAGATCGTTGTCCACATCCTCGAAATAGGCGGAGAGCTGAACAAAAGGAGAACCTCCCTCCCCGAACCTTATGGGCAATGCGGGCAAGATCGCCCTGGGGGCGTCATTTACATCCTCGATGGTCACCTGAATGATGGTCCAGTTGGTCTCACCTGTCCAGTCCTTGACCTCGATCCTGAGCTGTTCAATCCCGTTCACGTCGGGGAGGGATGCAAGTACAAGGTTCCCATCGTCTATCATTGCATGAAGTCTGTGGGTGGTCTCGTTCGTGTAATCGGACCCGTTCCATATCCTGTAGGTCAGAATGTCCCAGGGGTCCGGGTCGAAGAAGGTCCTGTTGAGTGAGTAGATGTATGTCCCGAAATCCTCTTGAATATTTATGGTCCTGTTCGCTCTTCTGTATCCCGGTTCGGAATTCCCCTTCCATACCTCGAGCGCTAGCTTCTCGACCCCTGTTTCATCGATAAGACCCGTCTCGTCGCCGGGTCCAAGGTCGTGGAGCCAGTTCCAGCCGAGGAGTTCCAGGTCGATCCCCTGGTCGATGGTGAGCCTTCCCGTCAGGTTCCTGACGAAGGCCGCCTGCTCCGGCTGGCCGCCAAATGACATATTGGATGTCCAGGCTACCTCCGAGAGCCCGAAGGGTCTCCTCGAGATGTGATTGAAGACACTCGAGTAATAATCGTCGGGCAGTTCCTCCACACGGTCAATGCCCATCAGCGAATAGGGATAGCTTGTGAGCACCAACATGTCCAGCCTTTCCGGGTCGAAGAGTTCAATGAACCTCATATCGGACTCTCTGCCCTCGGATACGATCTCCCTGGAAAATGTACAGAAAACCATGGTGTCGGGGGAGATTTTTTTCACCGCATCGTATGCCTCGTGGTAGAGGCTGACGTATTCCATGAACGAGTTCGGGGCCCCATCCTCGCTACCGTATCTTTCGAGCCACCTGTTCACCTCGTTCCCAAGGGAGAGGTAGAGCGGACTGCTGGCGTTGACCACATCCTTTGCCGCCTGGATGTAAAGAGACCTCCACTCGGGAGAGCTCAGGGATGATGAGGCAAGCGAAGGATGCTGGACCAACGTCAAATTCTGACCGTAGAAGTTCATGTGGACGAGGGGGAACATGCCATTGCCTCTGATGAGGTCCTCGACGAAAATATCACCCCAGGAACCCTCGAGGTCCTTCGACAGGTTGTAGAAAGGGGACGGTCTCCCCCAGACGGGAACGAAATCCGTATACTCCGATGCATTTGCAAAGGAGCCTGCGATATCACCATTCTTTTCGGGGAGGGGCAGGATACCTTTGTAATACCCCCATGGGGGAAGTGAAGGGGAATCTATGGGATCGACAACACTCGTTGTGACCCCTTCGATGTCCCCTGTAGGGGCGGCCGAAAGGGACAAGGTCGCAGGAAAGAGGGTTATGATCATCAGACATAGCAGAGATCTGAACGGTCCCTTCATGGACTTCCTAACCTGATGTAGATATTTATCCGTTGCCCCCTCCTGTATCCGAACCGCTCCAAAAGAGAGAAATCAATGCACCCTTTTCCGGGTTCATGATCTTCTCTGTCATGGTAGATTTCGACGGCACGGTAACCACGGTGGACGCTTCGTACAAGATCCTGGAGAGGTTCGCTTACGGCGACTGGTTCTCCGTTGAGAAGAAGGCATATGCCCACGAGATCACAATACTTGAGGCTCTCAAGGTCCAGGCGGGGATGGTCAGGGTCTCGCATGAAGAGGCCGAGAGATATCTGCTTGAAGAGGTCCAGCTGAGAGAAGGCTTCAGGGAGTTTGCCGATTGGTGCAGGGACAATACCATTCCGCTCGAGATCTGTTCCGACGGGTTCGATTTCACCATAGAGATGCTCCTTCGCAACTGGGGACTCGACTGGATCCCCTTCACATCCAACAGGACGGTCCCCTCGGAGACGGGCACCACTATAGAGTTCTCCCACCACAGGCTCGAGTGCCCCATCAATGCCAACTGCAAGTGCTCTCATCTGGAGAGGATGAAGGAGAGCACGGGGACCGTCATATTCATCGGTGACGGGACCACGGACGAGTGCGTTTC
>JAFGJI010000221.1 GCA_016929175.1 Thermoplasmatota archaeon
AGTGGGCCCGCCCGGATTTACAACACAGAGGCTTTCGAATAAATTTCAGCTCTTTAGTCTAACCAATAATTGTATTTCAATTATTTCGGGCGGGGAGAGAACAATGAAAGAATGATTCCCACCAACTCAATTTTGGTAAAAATTTCAATAGTTGGTGGGCCCGCCCGGATTCGAACCGGAGTCTATGGCTCCCAAAGCCACAAGGATGACCAAGCTACCCTACGGGCCCATGAAGGTTTATAGGCGGAATGCAGTGGAGCCTATAAATCCTTCTAATGATTAGTAGGTTGTATCAGCAGACCATAAAAATATCCGGGAGGGTGGGGAAAAAACCCTGTATGCTCCAACTTCGGGGAAGTTGGAGAAGGATGACCAAGCTACCCCACGGGCCCATGAAGGTTTATAGGCGGAATGCAGTGGAGCCTATAAATCCTTCTAATGATCGGTAGGTTGTATCAGCAGACCAAACAAATATCCGGGAGGGCGGGGAAAAAACCCTGTATGCTCCCGTTTCGGGGAAACGGGAGAAGTATAACCAAGCTAGCCCACGGGCCCACGACGTTGGCGAATGATGAACAAAACACTTTCGATATTGAATGCTGAATGTCAGCTTGTTCTTAAAACCTTTGAGGACGCCCTTCATCTGTTCCCATGATACAGTGAATAGATAGCAGAGAGCAGATGATGGTCTACATCAACGAAGGGCATCTCCTCTCTGAGAACGTCCCTGTTCGATGCGGTCAGCTCCATGATCCTCTGGAAATTATCCGTCGCCACCTGTATGGACCCTCCCCTTGCCTTTTCCATGGAATCCTGGAGCGATTCTTTAAGTTTGAGGGGGAGCTCCTCGTTATCGATGATCGCGGCAAGGAAGGTCTTGTACGCTCCCGCAGCTCCTTTATGGTCACCCATCTTGTAGAGCAGGGACGCTTTGGTGACGTGGAAGTAGTACCTCAGCCTCGGTGGTATCGTCTCCACCTCCAACTCCTCGATAGCGGCTAGAGCCTTCTCCGGCCCGTGTACCCTCTCCTCAAGGTAGGTGGACCACAATCGAATGCACTCTTTTATGGAACCGGTGAGATCGTCCATTCCTTCGATCCCATCTGCCAGTATCCTGTAAAAGGCCTTCAGTGCCTTTTCATGGTCGTCCTCGAGTATGTCCATCACGGCGATCAGGAACCTCTTTTCGAGCTCCTCCACCGCCGTCATGGATGAAGGGAGTTCCTTCAACGTGTTCCTCCCCGCTTCCTTCAGAAGGTCCTTGGTCGGTATCTGCATGTGCGCCATAAGGAGGACCTTCATCGCTTCCTCTGGTCTTCCAGCCCCGAGGAGCTGATGGACCTCCTCGGAGACATAGAGAGGGACAGGTCCCAGACCGGTCTCATCCTCGATCCCGAAGGGGTAGGGGGGCACCATTCCCTCGATATCCTGATGGAACCCCATGGAAGAAAGCTTGTCATGGAAGAGCCCGGAAAGCATCAAATGGGCTTCCTTCCTGTCCCTTCTGGAAATGTTGGAGACCGCCTGGTCCCTGATAAGATCGTGGATGACGTATCCTCCCGGTGTGCCGAAGATCAGATGGTGGTCCATGAGCGACCTCAGTAGATCGGCATCAAGCGGGACCATTCTCCGAAGATCGTCCTCGCCCAGCTGCAGCCGGCTCAGAGAGAGCAGACCCAGAAGCCTCAGCTCGTCCTTCGTCAGCTTGTTGAATATCTCTTCGGTCAGGAACTGGTCGAAATCCGCGATGTCGTAATTGTATCCCTCCCTCTCGACCAGGACGAGTGCCAGGGGGTGCCCCCCCGTCCTCTCGATTATGGTATCCACCTCGTCTTCCTTGAAACCCCTTTCAAGAAGGAACTTTATCGAGGTCTGCTTGTCGAATCCGAGCAGCTCCAGCTCGCCGACAAGATTGTGGATCCGCACGTCTCTGATATCATAGAACTCCGCCCTCTTCCGGGACAGGATGATGAGGTTCACGTGTTTCATGAACCTCAATCTCTCCTTTAACGAGGAGAGGAACATGGTTACCTCCTCCGGAGCCCGATGAAGGTCATCGAATATTATGAGATAGGGGTTCTCGTCGTGCTTCTCCTTGAGGAGGTCGCAGACGGCCTCGATGTCCACCTCCCTTGTCGTATCTATGTAGGACCTAAGAGAGGTCCATCCGGACCTGGCAAGGAATTCTCCCAGCTCTCTCAGGACATAGGAAATGGAGGTCCATTCCTTGAGGTCGATGTAGAAGATGTTCATCTCCTTCCTGAACATCTGTGTGATCTTCCAGCTCAGGGTGGTCTTTCCGACCCCGGCAATACCGTAGATAACGGTGACCTTCCTTGTCTGCGAGGAGATGGCCGACTTGATCTCCTCTATCTCCCTCTCCCTTCCAAGGAATATATCCGGCGGTGTCAATGAATGGATGTAGAGGGTGTGGCCCTTCTTCTCTTCCTTCTTCTCCTCCACCCGGTCCCGGTCAAGCACCCCGGAGTTCAGAACATCCGCCAGCGACCTAAGGTCCAGGTCGCCGTTGTGGTATAGATTGATGATCGTATCGGTTCTTGCCTCCCCCTTTTCCCTGACCTCCACCCTGGTGCTCCCGAGGTCGTCCAGCAACTCCCTTGCCGCCATTATTCCCTCATCCGTGAGCAGGTAGATCTTTCTCCTGCGGGTGAGGCCGTCTATGTGGGCAAGATTCTCCTCGACCAGGTTTCTGTTCATCAGCGAACCGACCGCCCTGGGGACTGCGGACCTGATGATGCCGAGATTGTCTGCTATACCGTCCTGTGTCACATCGATAGGTGCCTGGAGCTCCCCCCTGAACCTCGTGTATCCAAGCAGAAGTATCATTATCCTGTCGCCAACGGTAAGACGCTTGCCTTTCCAGCTCAACCTGTCATCCTCCGTCAAGACGGTAATGCCATATTGCCGCCAATCATTATAAAACAGACTGTTCGATGGAGGTTCATGCCTCCAAGGTTCACGAGGGAACTCGTTGGTTCATGCACGGGGACACCCCCTCTCGGCTGCAGATACTGTGACAGAGGAGCAAAGATGGTCGTCTATATTACCGGTATATGCCCTCAGGATTGTTACTACTGCCCCCTTTCGGAGACAAAGAAAGGCAAGGACGTGGTCTATGCCAACGAGCGTCTCGTTGAAGGCCGTGACTGGCTGCATATCATCCTCGCAGAGGCCAGGAAGATGAGGGCGCTCGGCACGGGGATCACCGGCGGGGACCCGATGATGGTCCCGGATAGAACGGCACTTGTGATCCGGACCCTCAAGGAGGAGTTTGGAAGGAACCATCACGTTCATCTGTACACCAGCGGTCCCTTCGAACCATCATTGATCGAAACCATGAAGGATGCCGGTCTTGACGAGATGAGGTTCCATCCTCCGATCCATACATGGAGTTCCTTCAGGTATCTGAGCGGTGGGGTTGAAGGCGATGCGTCCCCGGCAATACCGTTCCATGAATTGATCCTGCATGCAAGGGACAGTATAAGGTCCGTGGGGCTCGAGATACCTGCGGTCGTCGATGAGAAGGGGTCGAAAACTTCCAACGCGGGATCTCTTTTGGAGCTGGTCCGGTACGCTGCAAGGACCGGTATGGACTTCGTCAACATCAACGAACTGGAAGCCAGCCATACCAACATGGGGATCTTCTCCGTAAAAGGATTCTCCCTCGTGGGGGATTCCATGGCCGTGGAGGGTTCAAGAGAGCTGGCTTGGTCCGTTATCAAACGGGTCCAGGGGGAATTCCCCGGAACGAAGACCGTCTTCCATTTCTGCTCCTCGGTCTACAAGGACTCCGTTCAGCTCAGGCACCGGCTGAAGCGGATGGCGAACAATCTAAGAAAACCTTACGACATCGTCACGGAGGACGGTACCTTCCTCCGGGGGGTCATAGTTACGGACCGTCCGGATGACATCACGGCTCTTCTCAAGGAAAGATACGAGGTCCCCGATGAACTGATGGATGCCCTCGAGGACAGGGTCCTGATAGCTCCCTGGGTCCTCGAGGAGATCGGCCCCGGGCTAGAAGAGGAGACCTACCTTTCAGAGGTGTATCCAACCTGGGACGGTTTGGAGGTCGAGAGGATACCCTTGTAGATATCCTTGTCCAACGCTTTTATCTACCAATTCGTTCTCCTCCCTACCATGGACACCCTCAGGGTTGGGGTCATAGGTCTGCAGGGAGACGTCTTCGAGCACATGAACGCCTTGAAGAAGGCCTTCATCGAGCTCGGGGTACAGGGAGAAGCGGTCTGGGTCAGGAGGCCTCTGGACCTTGAGAAGGCCGATGGCATCATCATCCCCGGGGGGGAATCCACGACCATCTCCAAACTACTCTCGACATTCGATCTGAGGAGCATCTTGAAGAAGAAAGCCGGGGAAGGGGCCCCCATCCTCGGAACATGCGCCGGCTGTGTCCTTCTGGCGAAAGAAGGCGACCGGCTGGTGGAGAGGACGAAAACGGAGCTCCTGGGCCTGATGGACATGTCCGTGGACAGGAACGCTTTCGGCCCCCAGAGGGAATCCTTCGAAGCGCCCGTGAAGATCGAAGGGATCGGCACCTATCCAGGCGTTTTCATACGGGCTCCGCTCATCACGAAGGTATGGGGGGACTGCCATGTTCTCGGCACTTTCAGGGGAAGGAGCGTTCTTGCCCGACAGAATTCCCTTCTCGCTGCCAGCTTCCACCCCGAACTGACGGATGATCCCAGGTTTTACGGGATGTTCCTCGGGATGTTCTAGGTCATTTCTACCGTATCACTTTTCTCCTGTCCGGAGCCCAGTGAGCCATTATCAGCGGTGGTCCCCTCCCCCTTCTCTTTTTTCTCGGAGGGAGAAAGCATTACCCACACAATGGCCGCAAGGAGCAGCAGCCCGGCGGACCCGAATATCGACCAGAATATGATGCGGTTCCTTGTGTTGTCGGGTTGGTCGCCCCACCCTTCGGGCGGGACCGTATAGATGGATATGGACATGGAATCGGTCCCTCCGTTATCGTCATCTATGATGACGGTAAGGTTGTTCTGGTCGGGGAAAATGTATCTTGTCACGGAGTCCCCTTCCCCCGCGTCCTCCCCGTCAAGTGTCCATGATACCTTGACTTCGTCCCCATCCACATCGGTAAAGGAAACTGAATACGTAACAGGGTTCTCGAGGTTGTCAGGGTCACCGCTAAGGGTTATATTGATGATCTCGGGTGCATCGTTAACCGGTGTCACGTTCAACGTCCATGCTTTATCTACAAGTGTATCGTCCTCGATGTAGTTGTAGTCGATCAGGGCGGCCCCATACCAATTTCCGGTGGATGTGATGGTCAGAAATCCGCCAATTATCGAGACCGTCACATTCTCCTGGTCGGAGCCCAGGCCAAGGAACTTATCGCTGCTAATGTTCAGAAGTTCATACACGCTCATATCGGTCTGAAAAGTGGAGTCCTCCTCCATTGTGAAGTCGTCCTCCCCCGAAACGACAGAGGAAAGCAAAAGAAGAACAAGTATGAAAGATGGACCGAACAATTTCAACCTCATCGTTCGTCTATCGTCGATCTGCAATTAAATGGTTACCCGGGAAAATGAGAAATACTCCCACGTTTCTTCCATTTTTCATGAGGGGTCTCTTCATAGGCAGGTTCCAGCCACTCCATCTCGGGCATGTCTCCATCATCGAAGCAGCTCTGGACGAGGTTGATGAGCTAATAATTGGTATCGGCTCTGCGGAGAGCTCTTACACCCCGAAAGACCCATTCACGGCAGGGGAGCGTATGGAGATGCTCCTCGGATACGCTAAAGAGCGTGGGTGGGGAGGGAGACTGCTACCTGTACCTGTCAGGGATGTCAACAGATACTCGATATGGGTCGATCATGTTGTCTCTTTGCTTCCAAGGTTCGAAAAAGTGTTCTCCAACAACCCCCTTACATCAAGATTGTTCAGTGATGCGGGATTCGAGGTCTGCTCCACGAGGATCATCGACAGGGAGCACTTTTCCGGGACCGCGATCCGAGAGCTGATGATGAACAATGGAGAATGGCAGAGTTATGTCCCGGTCTCTACATCCAGGCTTATCAAGGTATCCGGATGGATGGACAGATTGAATGACATCACGAACGGGGATCGATGATGAACAAAAAAGGCTGGGAGGAGGTCGTAAGGATCTCCTTAGAAAAGGGGATCACCATCGCCATTGCCGAATCATGTACTGGAGGCTTCATATCCAACATGATAACGGCGGTCCCGGGTTCCTCCCGTTGTTATCTCGGAGGGGTGGTTGCTTACTCGAACCGCCTGAAGGTGGACCTTCTGGGTGTTTCCAGCGATACACTGCAAAGGTACGGGGCGGTCAGCAGGGAGACCGCCTCCGAGATGTCCAGAGGGATAAGTGAAAGGACAGGGGCCGATCTGGGGATCTCCGTAACGGGAATAGCCGGACCATCGGGGGGGACGAAGGAAAAACCGGAAGGTACGGTATTCATTTCCGTCCATCTGAAGGATGGAAGAAGCGTCACCGAGGGCTTTCTGCTGGAGGGGTTATCCAGATCTCGATTCAAGGAGGAGGTGGCGGAGAGGGTACTGGGAATGCTCATTGGATCCCTGCTTTCCCTTCAGGAGCCGGACCCGAGATAACATATTTACCTTATGAGCAGATACACGGATAGGTGAGAGATCATGGAGACCGTGTGCGCCCTTGACTATCGATACGGCAGGAAGGAGATGAAGGAGCTCATGTCCTACAAGGCAAGGGTCTCGAGATGCCTCCAGGTGGAAGCGGCACTTGCCAGAGCACAGGCAAAGATCGGCAACATACCGATGAACGCTGCAGAGGAGATAACGAAGAAAGCTTCCCTCGAATACGTGGACCTTGAGAGGGTTGCCGGGATCGAATCAAAGATACACCACGATATCATGGCCATCATCAATGCCCTGACCGAGGTTTGCGACGGGGACGCGGGCAAGTATGTCCATCTCGGCGCCACATCATACGATATGGTCGACACCGCCCTTGCACTGCAGATAAGGGACGGGCTTGCACTTCTTGATAAAGGACTAGAGGCTCTCGAGGAAGTTCTGGCCGATAAGGCGGAAAGGTACAAAGGCCTGGTAATGGTCGGGAGAACACACGGGCAATTCGCCATCCCGATAACCCTTGGATTGAAGATCGCCGTCTGGCTCGCTGAATTCCACAGGCACAGGCAGAGGCTTCAGGAATGCCGGAAAAGGGTGCTTGTCGGGAAAATGTCGGGTGCGGTTGGAACGGGGGCGGGGCTCGGAGAAAAGGCCTTCGAGATCGAGAGCATGGTCATGGAAGAGCTCGGTCTCGGGGTCGAGGAAGCATCCACACAGATCGTCCAGAGGGACCGCTTGAAC